>CALBIE010000607.1 GCA_937893495.1 uncultured Verrucomicrobiales bacterium
CGTGTCCAGCAGCAGCAGGCTGTCGGGCTTCGTCTGTGGCGCGAACCGCACGTACGGAATAATCAGGGAGAAGTCTTCCTTGTTGCTCCGCATGGCGAGTGCCATGCCGATGTAGCTGAAGCCGATGAACAGCGAAAGGCGAATCACCCAGCGGATTGGATATTCCTCCACGTAGATGAACAACTGTGTGCGGTCAACCAGCCACGCGATGATAGTGCCGAGGGTCAACCCGAAAGTGGCCGCCGAAAACGCGCGGAGTGAAAAACCCTTGAGCATTTCCTCTACGGCGATCAGCAGGCCGCCGAAGCCGAAGCCCACAACTACCCCGTAGAGACCGGGCGAAAACGGCAGCGCCGGGTCGTACACCAAATCGGGTTGTACCTGGCTGATTGCGTATCCGGCGAGGATGCACAGAAGCAGAAATAATATTCGAATGGGCCAGATTGACATATCAGCGAAAGGATTTCTGGCGCGGTGTCAACAGGGGCTTGATGGGCGAGGTTCGCGCCGGCTTCGGTTTAAAGAAAATACCATGCCGATTCAAATTGCTGACCAGAACGACTCCGTTGCTCATGAGCAGTTGACCGTCGGCGACGAATCCCTGCACCCCGGTCATGGCCTCAGCGGCCCCGGACAGGATCATGTTGGCATTGGTCGTGGCGGCATTCAGATTGCTCGTCAGCGTCGGCAGCGACGACAACAGCACCTGGACATCGGTGGAGATTTTTTCGTCGTGCAGGAGCGCTCCGACAAGTCCTTTTCCCTGATTCAATTCAGCCAGCAGATTGGTCGCCTGCTCGGTTACGATGCGGATGTTATCCATGGTGGAACTAATATTGCCGCGATTGGTGGTCACGGTGGCTTCCAGACTTTCCGCCACGCTAGTCATTTTGTCGGTAAACCGCAACAAATTGGTCACCGTCACACCGAACGCGTAGCCATTAGTGCTCAGGAACCCGTTAATCTGGTCCAGTGTCTCGCCCCCTTTCGCGCCCATTGACACGAGTTGATCCACCATTTCAGCCGAGCGCTGCGAGGCCTGCTGGAAGTGGACGACCATGTTGGAGAAACTGCCCAGGGTCTTTTCTGACAACACGGTGCGATTGATCCGCTCAACCGCTTCGTCCACGCGGGCCACCATCGAATCCACGCGTTGAATCAATCCTACCGCCGAGCGAGCTGCCTCTTGCAGATTGAATGATTCGCGGCAGGTTGTTTCGTCACCATCCTTCAAGATCGGGCCGGCGTTGTCGGTGGGATTGATTGCCACGTATTGGTCTCCCAGAAATCCCGCAGCCTCGATGTTGAAAACCGCGTCGCCGTAGATTTTGTATTTGGAAACAATCTTGAGAAAGATGATGACCGATTTGCTGTCTTCGGCCAATTCCACGCGCTCCACCGTGCCGACGGGTACACCGGCCAGCAGAACTTCCGCCTGCGATTTGATGCCGCCGACATTAGGTATCAGCAGGCGAATCTGATACGTCGGCCGGAAAAACGCGACGCCCTTGGTGAAGTTCACCATCAGGGCCGCCAGCACGACGAGTCCGAGGAAGACGAACACGCCCACTTTCCATTCTAATCGTTTCTCGTTCATTCGTGGTTGACCAATTCTTCCGGTTCAGTGACCGAGATTCCGTTGACGAACCGGTGAATCACCGGGTCGGTTGAGTTCATCATTTCGGCTGGCGTGCCCGTCGCGTAGATGCGGCCTTCGTGCAGCATGAACACTTTTTTGCCGACTGCCTGCATACTCCGCATGTCGTGAGTGATGACCAGAGAGGTGACATGCAGCGAGTCACATACTCGCTTGATTAAGCGGTCAATACTGTCGGCCGCTACAGGATCAAGCCCGGTGGTCGGCTCATCATAGAGGACGATCTCCGGCTGGTAAATGATTGCCCGGGCCAATCCGACTCGCTTGCGCATGCCGCCACTTAATTCCGCCGGCTTCTTTTTTTGAGTTCCGGCCAGATCCACCATTTCAAGTGCCTCGGCGACCTTGTTCCCGATTTCACCTGACGTCAGCCTGCCTTCTCGCCGTAGCACGAAACCCACATTTTCCTCCACCGACATTGAGTCGAAGAGTGCCGAATGTTGGAAGAGCATGCCGAATTTGCGACGGATTTCGAGCAATTCGCGTTCGGTCTTGCCCGAAATATCAATGTCGTCCACCAGCACGGTTCCTGCGTCCGGCTGCATCAGACCGGCGACATGCTTGAGAATGACACTCTTGCCACCACCGCTGCGTCCGATGATGACCGCGGCGTCACCCTGCTCGATCTTCAGGCTCACGCCGTCGAGCACCTGCTGATTACCGAACGCCTTTTTGATGTCCCGGAGTTCGATCATAGACCCTCGAACACATGCTGGAGGAATAGCGTGAGGAAAAAATTACTGATGAGTATTGAAATGGAGCTATACACGACTGCCTCGGTCGTCGCGCGCCCCACGCCTTCCGCGCCGCCCGCGCAATTCAATCCCTTGTAACAGCCGGTGAGCGAAATCAGTGCGCCGAAAATAAACGCCTTGGAGATGCCTGTGAGCACGTTATCCAACCCGGTATAGCGCGTCATGTTGTGCCAGGCGTAGGCGCCATCAATCTGCAGCAGGTAAACTCCCACCAGATAAGCCGCTCCAATGCCGACCGCAATTGCCTCAGCAGTCAACAACGGCAGGGCGACAACGGTTGCCGTCACTCGCGGCACGGCCAGGTAATCCAGTGGATGCGCACCCAGCGTGCGCAAGGCGTCGATTTGCTCGGTCACCTTCATCGTGCCCAATTCAGCCGCCATTGATGCGCCGACCCGACCAGCCACCATTAACGCCGTCAACACCGGTCCCAGTTCGCCACACATCGACACGCTCACCACGGCCAGCGTCGCCGTATCCATCTTGACCTTGTGAAACTGAAAATAAGTTTGCGCGCACAATACCATTCCCGTGAACGCACCGGTCACCAACACAACCGTCTGCGATTTCACGCCGATGAAATGCAGTTGCTCGATGATGTTCGTCCACGATTTTGCGCGACCGCAAATAGACAGCACAACCTCCCACGCCATCAGCGTGAAGCGGCCCAGGCCGAGAAACCAGTTGGAAACCCGTTCGGTCATGCGAGGATGACGTTAGGGCAGGGGGTGAGGCTCTCCAAGGAATAAAGCGGAGTCGCGACTGGAAGGGGAGCACAGGCCGCCGGCCTGTTGTGTCTGGCGGCTCGCCAGACACTCGGAAGACGCGCGGACGTCAGTGGTCTTTCAGCTCTCTGGTTGGCAAGCGGACGTTAAGATAATTTCGGCGAGCCGCCGAAATGGACAGCCGGGCCGGCTGTGCTCCCCGTTTCCCATCACAACTCAACAATCCGTCGCTCGGCAATCGCCTGCTCGGCGGCGATTGCCAGGCGGGTGCCATCGATGCATTGCGCCACGGAGGTCAGGTTGGGTTTGCCATCAATGACGGCGTCCAGGAATGCTTCGTGAATTTCTGAAAATCCCAGATGCCCGCCCCAGCCGACGGCCGCCTTCGCCTCGATCTTGTGCGCGATGGGCTCGCCTTTGTCCTGTCCGCGTTTCCACTGGAGGATTTCAATCGTCGAAATGCGCGTCTGCAACACGCCTTCCTCACCAACCACGCCCATCTCCAGATCCTCATGCGGGAAATCACGCGCGAACATGCAGATTTGCAACGTGCCGAGCACGCCGTTCGCATATTGGCAATTTACCGTGGCGTGATCGTTCACCTGATTTGGGCCCTCAATGACACGATTGACCGCGAGCCCGCCGAACGCCGCGACGTGTTTTGGCCGCGAATCCGCCCACCAGTTCATCAGGTCGAAGTGATGACAGTTCTTGTCCACCATCATGCCGCCGGACATTGTCTTGTTTTGAATCCAATTGCCGGACTTGGGCTGAAACGGCCCGCGGAATTCCTTCGTCCACACCATGCGCGGTCGGCCGATTTCACCGGCGTTGATGAGCTCCTTGATGGTCTGAAAGAACCGCGAGTAACGCAGCTCGTGACCAATGAGAATGACCTTGTTCGTCGATTCCGCGATTCGCACCAATTCATCGCATTCCGCCAGGGTGATGCCGCAGGACTTTTCGAGAAACACATGTTTGCCGGCAGCGATAACTTCCTTTGCGAGTCGCACATGGGTGTGATTCGGGGAGGAGACGACGACGCCATCGAGGTCGGATTGAATGAGGTCCGATTCCGAATCAAAGACCTGCAAACCCGGCACCAGCTCCTTCGCTTTCGCGATGTTGTCCGCATTACGCGAACAGACGGCAACGGCCTGCCCACGTCCATTGGATTGCTTGTGGAACAAATCCACATGACTCCGCCCCATCGCCCCGATGCCGATAAATCCCAGTTTGATGCTCATGAATGTGTGAATGATTGGGTTGCAAAGGATCAGTGTCGAGATGAAAGGAATTGTTGGGGAGCACAGGCCGCCGGCCTGTCGTGTCTGGCGGCTCGCCAGACACTCGGAAGGCGTGCGGTCATCGGGAAGCAGTCATACCGCCGGTTGGCAGGCGGAGGTCCCAACCATCCCGGCCAGCGGCCGGAATGAACAGCCGGGCCGGCTGTGCTCCCCTTTCTGCTTGCGCCAAACCATCACCCTCGCGACGCTTTGGCGCATGTCGTTTGTCACTCATCTGGAATGCGCCAATTGCGGGAAAGAATATGAGGCGCGCAAGGTGCACAATCTCTGCACGGCGTGCCAGCGCCCGTTGTGGGTGCGGTATGATCTGGAGGCTCTGAAATCCGAGTTCACGAAGAAGAAACTGTTCGGCCGGCCGCCGACCATTTGGCGATATCTCGAACTGCTGCCGATTGAAGATCCCGCCAATATCGTTTCGCTCACCGAAACCATCACGCCGATTCTCCAGGCGAATCGATTGGGGAAACATTTCAATCTGCCCAACCTGTTCATCAAGGATGAGAGCCGTTTGCCCACGGGCAGTTTCAAGGCGCGTGGCATGGCAATGGCCATCTCGATGGCGAATGAGTTTGGCATCAAAAAAGTTGCCGTGCCGACGGCTGGCAATGCCGGTGGCGCGATGGCCTCGTATGCGGCGCGCGCGGGAATGCAATCGTGGGTGTTCATGCCGGAGGACACGCCAGCCATCAACCAGAAGGAATGCGATCTCGCCGGTGCAAAGACGTATCTGGTGAACGGACTCATCGACGACTGTGGCAAGATCGTCGGGCAGGGCGAGAAGGAGATGGGCTGGTTCAATGTCTCAACACTCAAGGAGCCGTATCGCATCGAGGGCAAGAAGACGATGGGACTGGAATTGGCGGAGCAGTTTGACTGGAACTTGCCCGACGTGATTCTTTATCCCACGGGCGGTGGCACGGGATTAATCGGCATGTGGAAGGCCTTCGCGGAACTGGAGGCGTTGGGTTTTTTGAAGTCGAAAAAAATGCCGCGGATGATTTCGTGTCAGAGTTCGGGATGCGCGCCGATTGTGCGAGCTTTCGAGCGAGGAGATCGATTCGCCAAGCGATTTGAAAACGCGGCGACAGTTGCCAGTGGTCTGCGCGTCCCGGCGGCGGTGGGAGATTTCATGATTCTCGATGCCGTAAAGGAAAGTGGCGGTGTGGCCATGGCTGCACCGGAAGAGGATATCGAGAAATGGATGCGGCTGGCCATCTCGCAGGAAGGGATTTCGTTGTGTCCGGAAACCGCGATCTGTCTCGGCGTGTTGGA
>CALBIE010000608.1 GCA_937893495.1 uncultured Verrucomicrobiales bacterium
ATTGACAGGCATAAGATTATTCCACGTAGATCAACTCGTTACTGCAAAGCAGGAGGTGAATGAACTCGCGCATCTCGGCGACCTGATTCGTCAGGCCGGCCTCCGCACGCCATCGTTGAACAAATCCATCAGCAAACTTCACGTCCAATTTGGTCGGGGGTCGCTGATAAATCGCCAGATACAATTTCGACAACACTTCCGTCAGTGCTGGATTCCCGTCGCCTCGGAGACGATTCGACAGGTCATTTGCAATCACTCGCAAAGCGCTTTCATTGTTCATCAGGAACAGCGCCTGCGAAGCGGCGATGGAGGCAACGCGCCGATCGATCAAGTCGTCCGTCGTGGGTCCGTCAAAGTTACGGAAAAAGAATTCGTAGCCGGGTAACCTGGCGTTCCGAAGCTGCGGCCCGACGAACCGTTCGCCATGACGCAACCAGGCCATCGTGTTCATTATCGGCTCACTCGCCAACCGATGAACCGATTGCCTGGCAAAGTAGCGATTGTGTGGGTCCAATTTGTAAGCCCTGGTCTCAGCAACAGCGGATTGTTGATAAGCGTGGCTCAGGACGACTTCTCGGATGAGCGATTTTATCGACCAGTTCTGGTTGATAAACCGGGTTGCAAGACTATCGATCAATTCGGGCATTTCCGGCTTTTCACCGAGTCGCCCCAGTTCCTTCGGTGTCCGACACAAGCCCTCGCCAAACAGATTCTGCCAGACGCGATTCGCCGCCGCGCGCGCCACCAATGCCGATTGGAGGGTCCCGGAAGCGGTTATCCAATTCGCGAGTTGCAATCGTCCGCTATCGTTCACCGTCAGTCGTTTTCCACCGAAGAGTTCGGGATATCGACGCGGAACCATCTCACCGGGCTGTAGCACGTCACCACGGTGGAGCAACCGCGCGTCGCCGATATAGGGTGGAAGCAATTCCGGATAAAACGCGCGTTTATCGTCCTCAGCCTCTTTTCGAAATGGACCGAGATCTTCGGCGCGCCGCAATCCGCCCTCACTGCGAACCACAATCTGCTGCGCTTCCACAGCCTTCAGTTCGGCTGTTATCTCCTTGAACTCATTGTCCCACGCGGCAATTTCTGCAACTTCCGGATCCGACTTGCGAAAACCTCCAAACCGTTGTCGTTCGCCCCAGCGCGCCCGCTCATCAACCCAGAATTGATCCAGTTCCTTCAATTCGCGCACGACATCCGCCAAACCAACCCGGGTCGCCCTTTCAATCAAGCCTACCTGACTCTTGTGCCCATGGATCTCGTATCCCAATTCTTTGAACGCCACGACGTAGAAATGGCGCGCCTTGAAATTCATCAGTGCGGCTTCCCGAGCAGCAATCGTTTTACGCAAGTCGTTCACGAATCTCTCCGTAGCCTGTCCGGTCGCCCGAGCCAATTCCGCCTTCAGAATTTCCACCTCCAATTCCACGCCGCGTTTTTCCTTCGGCGCCAGCGGGGCCTGCCGACTGGCCTGCCACTTCCTGACCAGTCCACCGCCGCCAACATTGATCCTGGTTCCGGCCTTGCGAATCAGTCCATTCAAACGGGCCTGCTCTTGAACCAGCGCCCGATAACGCGCCAACGCCGCATCCGCCGCTTTTCTCGAAGTCGAATCGCCGGGAACGGGACCAAACCAACTGCTCTGAAAAAAACCAAGCAAGGCGTAGTAATCTCGCTGGGATAGCGGATCAAACTTGTGGTCATGACAACGCGCGCATTCGAGACTGATTCCCATCAATGAACGCCCCATGAACTCGATGCCCTCGTCGAGCTTGTCCATGAGCACAAAGGTTTCGGTCGCCGCATTTTGGAACGTGCGCGAGCCGTTGAGTGGCACGGCCGCGGCCAGTGCCTGATCAATGGAGTAATCGACCCCGTCCGGCGATGGCATCCGGTCGCCCGCGATATGCACGCGGGCAAACCAATCGTACGGGCGGTCCTCGTTGAAACACGTTGCTACCCACGCGGCGTAGCGATCCGGGTCCATCTTCGGCCCGCGATTCGATTGGCCGTTGGCACCGTTGCGCGTGTAATCGAGCCAGTGCCTTCCCCAGCGCCAGCCAAAATGAGGTGAGTTCAGCAACCGATCTACCACCTTCGCAAACGCGTCGGGTGATGGGTCGTTCACGAAGTCGCGAATCTCCTCCGATGTCGGCGGATATCCGATCAGATCGTAAGTCGCTCGTCGCAACAGCCGATGGCGGTCCGCTTCAACGGACGGTTTGAGACCGACCTTCGACTGCTGTGTCCACAAGGCGGCATCAATGCTCCAATCGTCCGGCAATTTTTTCATCAACGGACGAAACGCCCAATGGTTTCGATCGGCTTCGCTGATGGTGAACAGTTTTTCGCGCGCGAGCACTGGCTCGTGCCGTGGCCACGGAAGCCCCTTGCGAATCCATTCCTCGAACGCCGCGATCTGCCGATCGGTCAACCGATCTCCACCGCGTGGCATTTTGAGTTCGCCATCGTGCCGAATGGCCTTCAACAGGCGGCTCTCCGATGACTTCCCGGAGACTGCAGCCGGTCCCCGCTTGCCACCAACCAGGATTCCCTGACGCGAGGTCAGGCGCAGCCCGCTCTCAGGTTCGTCGCCAGCGTGACATTTGAAACAGCGGTCGAACAGCACGGGCCGGATTTCACGCTCAAAGAAGACGATGTCCTCGCTGGAAAAAGTCGGCGTATCATCCTTCGCCCCCTCCGCGACCCAACGACGAAGTAGATCTATTTCTGATTTTAGCAGGGGATCGCCCTTCTTCGGCATCATCGGTTCTTTCGTGCCCGTCAACACTTGAATCAACGGACTCGCTTCCGGCTTGCCCGGCACAATGGCCGCGCCGAGTTCGTCACCTCCCCGGCGCATTGTCTCCATCCGCGTCAGGTCGAGTCCACCGCGACTTTCCCCGGCGTGATGACATTTATTGCACCGCCTCTCCAATAAGGGCAGGACTTCACGCTCAAAGCTCACCGGCAATTCTCCGCCGACGGACAAAATACTTCCCACCAAAAATCCATACGGGATGGCAAGACGGCGACGCATTGCCTCAATGTTCCGTCGTACCAAGACGTTCAGCAAGCCCGAAGCCGTGGACGCAACAAGATGCCGGCCATGGCAGACCGTTAATAATGTAGCAGCCGACGTGAGGAGGCTCTGATCCAAACTGAATCATTGTTGCCAAACTGGAGCCTCCCGCCTTCGCTCGGCTATGGCGCGGCACGCGTTACCTCGGCTGCTACGTAAATTGATTACCATCTGACAGGGCATTACCCCGCTGCAAGAAACATGGTCATCAGGTTTGGCCAGTGTTAAAACTCACGGGCAATGAAACACTTTCAAAGCTGGCTCGGCACCCTGTTGCTGGTTGCCGCAGCTTCGGCACCGGCTTCGAAGCCCATGAACGTCGTCTTCATTCTCATCGATGATTTGGGCTGGCGCGATCTGGGTTGCTATGGTTCGACGTATTACCCGACGCCCAACATCGATCGTCTTGCCTCCGAGGGAATGAAATTCACGGATGCCTACGCCGCCTGCAACGTCTGCTCTCCCACCCGCGCGGCCATCATGACCGGCAAGTACCCGGCGCGACTGTTGTTGACCCAATGGTTGCCTTCCGGACGATGGGATCGAGCGAAGAACAGAATGAAGGAAGGTCGCTACGTCTCCAACCTGCCCCTGGAGGAATACACCATCGCCGAGGCCTTGCGCGACCATGGCTATCGAACGGGATTCATGGGCAAATGGCACCTCGGTCCGTTGCCCTACTATTATCCGCAGCATCAGGGGTTTGACATCAACATTGCGGGCGAGGATTACGGTGCGCCGGGCGGCTATTTCCATCCCTTCGAAGGATCGTGGACGATTCCGACCACCGGGCAGAAACTGTTCAAACCAAATCCGATTGGTGGAAAGAAGGGGGACTATTTGCCCGACTTGCTGTCCGAGCACGCCGTTGACTTTATCGGGAAGGGTTCGAAGAAACCGTTCTTTCTGTTCCTTTCTCACTACGCGGTACACACGCCTTTGCAGGCAAAACCGGGAATGGTGAAACGTTACAACGCCATCCCCGAAGCCGAACGACAGGGCAATCCCAAATACGCCGCCATGGTCGAGAGTGTCGATCAAAGCGTGGGGCGGGTCTTGAAGGCATTGCGTGCCGGCGGCATGGACGAGAACACACTGGTGATTTTCACGAGTGACAACGGCGGTTTCGCCAAGGCGACCCGCAATGCCCCGTTGCGCGCGAACAAGGGCTCGAGCTACGAAGGTGGAATTCGCGTGCCCTTGATTATCAAATGGCCGAACCGGGCGAAGGCGGGTTCCATCTGCCACACGCCGGTCATCAGTACTGACTTTTTCCCGACGATTCTCGAAGCAATCGGCAAGCCACAGTTACCCCATCGCCACATGGACGGCGAAAGTCTTGTCCCACTGCTCACCGGCAAGGGCAATCTGCAACGCGACGCCGTTTACTGGCATTACCCTCACTACAACCAGCACCCGCAAAGTTTTCCGGCGAGTGTCATTCGCCAGGGCGAATGGAAGCTGATAGAGAATCTTGAGACCGGCGAACTGGAGCTTTACGATCTTTCGACCGATATCGGAGAGCAGAACAATCTCGCCACCACGCAAAGCGCCCGAACCAGCGAAATGCATCAACAATTGCGCGCATGGCGAAAAAACGTTGGCGCCGAACCGATGTTGCCAAATCCAGAGTTTCAATAACCTGTCATTCGCGATTCGCTGACTTTTCGCTTTTTGTTGCCCAACGAGAAGACGGCGAAAACTCCTCCGCCAGATCCGCCATTTCCTCCTGAGCATAGAGGATTTGATCGAATGTCAGCTTCGACCAGCGACGAATCTGCTCTTTTCGACTCCCTTCCCAGGTCGTGACGCTCCAATCGATTTTATCGAATCTGTCAGTCATTGGATTCTTCCTCATTCATTCTGAACTCAAGCTCCTGAATGTAATGAGATCGCGCTCCCTGCCGACCTCGCGTTTCATGGCAATCAGCGTCGCCAACGTGAAATAGGCGACCGCACCGCTTTCAGCGAGCGGTTTTCGTCCCGCCTTTTCATACTCGTCGTCAAAATCAAACGAGCATGTCACGAAAACATCCAGAGACGTTTCGGGATGTCGATCGGACCAAAACTGAAGCACCTTCATATTCTTCTCACGCGCCAACCGGCTACGAAGATCCGCGTCTGAAAAATCGTTGGCCGTGATTGGAATCACTGGCCGATAACCGATCGTTTCCAATGCGCCGAATGCGCGAGTAATGGATTCCGGCACAAGTTCGACGACAATACCCACATCCTTCGTGAACCGGAGCAATCCGTGCGCATTGACCGCCAGCCCACCGACTACAAGAAAACGCACCTGAGCTTCATTCAATGCGGCGACGAGGCTTTGAACGAGGCGTGTTTCATTCGTCTATCCCGGAAATGTTTTATCGGCTTCAGGTTCGATAGCCAGCCTTGATGCCGGAAAGACCGTGCAAAGGGCGCATCTCAACACGGCCCCCGAAAGTCGCCGGAGCGCGACTGTGTCCCGCAGCACTTTCAAACTTCAAGCCAACTCGAACATGGCGAAGGTTGCCTGCTTGCGCGAGCTGCCGGGGGTCACCGACAGCAATTCTCATTTTGGCAACGGAGCGCCGGCTGGTAGCCGGCTTCTGATCTGACGGCACCGAAAACTGCTTTCCTTTCGGGCGGTTTAAGCCGATTGCAAATCGGCGCTCCGCTAAAATGAGAATTGCCGGGTCACCGACCCGCGCTCCGGGGGCCGTGTCAAGATCCGCCCGTTCACGCTCCAGCGTGCTTCCACATCAGTGACTGTCAGGTCGACGTGTCTGCCCGACACGCTAAAGCGTGAACTCCAACGAGAATGCCGTTTGCGGTCTTTGGAAGCCGAGGTAGGGAGGCGGATTGCCGTGGATAACGGCACGATGGGATCCACCTCCCTGCCTGGCGGCTACCTTTGAACGGACTGCCGTTTTCCACACGGCGCATTGCCAGCTCTTCCAAAGATTGCTATTCAATCTCGCGTCCCACTCAGGCTGAAGTGATGATCGGCAAATTTCCATGCGAACTGTGTGAACCCGAGGTGGATGAAGTCACGAAACACCACCTCATTCCGCGGACGAGCCAATCCAACAAGCGAAACAAGAAACAGTTCGAACGCAGCGATGTCCGTACCCGCATCGCCCTGCTCTGTTGCCCCTGCCACAAACAAGTTCATGCGATATTGACCGAGAAGCAATTGGAGCGGGAATGCAACACTCTCGACCTGCTTCGGGCGCATCCGGAGATGGCGAAGTTTCTGAATTGGATCAAGGATAGGCCCGCTGAAACCAAAATCGCCGTGCGCACCGCAAACCTACATCGTTGATAAAAATTATGAACAACCACTTCTCGCACACACACCAGCAAGGCATGTTCCGTAATCCGTTGTCAGCATTTCGTCCCGACGGTTTATTCGGACTGCGCATCGTCCTTGTCCTGCTGTCGATCTCGTGGACCGCGCGGGCGACCGAATCGCCCCGCCCAAACGTACTGTTCATTGCCATCGACGATCTGCGCGATTGGGTTGGTTTCATGGGCGGCTACAAGGCCAGGGTATTTACTCCCAATCTCGATCGACTGGCTGCCCGTGGCACGGCATTCCTGAATGCGCACACGGCTTCTCCGGTTTGCTGTCCCAGTCGCGCAGCGGTCATGACCGGTCTCATGCCATCAAGTTCCGGGGTTTACAACAACCGCCATTGGTGGCGACCGCATCGGCCGGAGCTCGTGACGATTCCCATGCATTTTAAACGCCACGGATACACCACGGTTGGTGCCGGGAAAATCTTCCATCACACCGTCGGCAACAATCCACCGGACCAATGGGATGATTTCAAACGGCTGATTTTCAACGACGACGGCTTCTCGCGACTCACCCAACGATATCGCGAGCTTTATCCGTTTACCCGACAGCAACCCAAACCCGATCCGTTTCCGTTGAGCGGCATCGTCCTTTATTCGCCCGAGGTCGATTGGGGCGCGTTGACCAAGCCGGAGATCGAGTTTGATGACGCCCAGTCGGCGCAATACGGCATCGACTTTCTGGCGCAAAAACACGCCAAGCCGTTCTTTCTCGCGTGCGGTATATTTCGCCCGCATCTCCCCTGGTATATTCCGCAAAAGTATCTCGACATGTACCCGCTTGAATCGATCAGGCTGCCGACCGTTCCTGAAGATGACCTCGACGACATTCCGAAAGCGGGGAAAATACTGGCATTGCGCAAGGCGGTCGATTTGAAAAAAGTCCGGGATGCCGGCCAATGGAAAACGGCGGTTCGCCATTACCTCGCCAGCATCACTTTTGCCGACACTCAGGTGGGTCGATTACTCGATGCGCTCGATCGAAGCCCCTACAAATGGAACACGATTATTGTTCTCTGGTCCGATCACGGTTGGCATCTCGGTGAAAAGAATCACTGGCACAAGCGCACGCTCTGGGAAGCAGGCACTCGGGTCCCATTCATCGTCAGCGCGCCCGGCATCGGACAGCCGAATCAGCGATGCCAGCAACCGGTCAGCCTGCTGGATATCTACCCCACTCTCGTCGAACTCTGCCGTTTACCACCGGTGAAGGGATTGGACGGAGTCAGCCTGACCCCGCAACTCCACAATCCGACGAAGTCGCGCTCGCGACCAGCCGTCATTCAATCCGAAGAACAACACGTTGCCATTCGGAACGAACGATATCGCTACATCCGCTACCGGGATGGCAGCGAGGAACTCTACGATCATCAATCCGATCCCAATGAATGGCGAAACCGTGCCGGAGACGATTCGCTGAACCCGGTCAAATCGGAGCTGGCCCGCTGGGTTCCAACGCAATGGGCCAAACCGGCGGACAGCAAACAGGCCTACGAATTCGACCCCTTGAAGTATCGCTGGAAACACAAGCGGACCGGAACCATCGTCACCGGAAAGTGATTATTGGAACTCAATAATGGGGTTTTCGCCGAAGTTTTGTGCCCATCTAGCGCCCCAGCATTTCGCTCGTTCCGGCTTTCGACTATTGCGCTCTTTCGGGAAAACCGCTTACCTATCGCCTCAATGCCGAGCGTTGCGGAACAACTACGCGCGTCGCGGGAAGCGCGCAAATTGACCATTCACCAGATCGCGGATGCCACGAAGATCAAGACTGAGCATATCCGCGCGCTGGAAGGTGGTGATTACAGTCCGTTCAGCGCCCCGGTTTACATCCGCGGCTACGTCAAGGCCATCGCCAAGACGCTCAAAATGGACGTGCCTGCCGCGATGGCCGACCTTGAGTCCGAACTCGCCCTGACCCAGAATTTCAGCGGCCCACCCAGCCTGGTTCCCCGGGAAAAAAGCATTCTCGACTGGGTAATGCTGCAGATTTCCAGGATGCAGTTGCAAATTATCGGTCCACTCATCGCGATCGGAGTATTAATCGGTCTGCTTTTCTGGGCCTCCTCAGTCTATCAACGCGGTCAGACGCGCGACCCGCTCGCGGATCTGGGGCAGGGACTCTATCAGGGGCAGCCAACCCTGGATGGCCAATATCTCCCGCTTCCGCCCGACGCAACAAATCTGCCTCCCGCCCGCTAGGCAGAACTGCCGTTTACGCCGCCATTCATCCGTGAATACTGAAACCGCGACTCCACGTATCAAAGTCGGCATGATTTCGCTCGGCTGCGCCAAGAACCTGGTCGATTCAGAGATCATGCTCGGTTCACTGCTCGCGCAAGGCATTGAGATCACCAATGAGCCGGAAAATGCCGACGTAGTCATTGTTAACACCTGCTCCTTCATTGATTCGGCCCAGGAGGAAAGCGTGGACACGATCCTCGAATCCGACGCGTTCCGCAAGGGGAGAAACGCGAAACAGGGACTCATCGTTTCCGGCTGCCTGCCCCAGCGATTCAAGGATGAGTTGCCGAAACTTCTGCCCGAAGTGGATGCCTTTATTGGCATCGATCAGGTCAAGGACATTCCCGCTATCGTTCGTGAGGCGCTCGTGCATCGTCAGAACAGATTGGCGGAGAAAAAACAACGGACAAAACCCAAAGGCCGCAAACAGGTTGCCGCCGCGATCTCAAATCTGGACGCTGAAATATCCCCGCGTCAGCACGAGACCGATGAAGCGATCAGGGGAACCGGCGAGTTTGGCAATACGCGGAAGATCATTACCCCGAACGACCCGAACGTAGCCATTAATTCGCGACCGAAATACATTCCCGATGTCTCCACGCCTCGTTTCCGACTGACGCCGAAACATTTTGCGTATCTGAAAATTGCCGAAGGCTGCAATCATCCTTGCAGCTTCTGCATTATTCCCCGCATGCGAGGCTCGCACCGCAGTCGCCAGCAAAGCGATCTCGCCGCTGAAGCGAAGCACCTCGTCAAGGATGGCGTGAGAGAGTTGAATCTCATTTCGCAGGACTCCACCTACTACGGACTGGACTTGCGGGCGAACCATTCCCGCGCCATCGCATCGCCCGAACGATTCACGGCCGCGGCCAAATCGCTTCCGGCCGACGCCACCACCCTTTCCACGCTCCTGCGCGAACTGAATTCCCTGCGCGGCAGTTTCTGGATTCGAATGCTCTACACGCACCCCGCGCACTGGACCGACGAATTAATCGAAACCATTCGCGACTGCCGGAAAGTGGCGCGTTACGTGGATATCCCATTGCAGCACATTCACGATACGATGCTGCAAAAGATGCGACGCGAAACGTCACGCGAATACATCATGGACCTGATTCGGCGCATTCGGAAGGGCGTCCCGGGGATCGCGCTGCGAACGACTTTCATCGTCGGCTTTCCCGGCGAAACTGATGCACATTTCGAAAGCCTCCTTGAGTTCATTCGCGAAACACGTTTTGAACGTCTCGGTATCTTCACCTATTCGCAGGAGGACAAGACGATTGCCGGCAAGATGGCGCGGCAGATTCCCGATGAACTCAGACAGGAACGGCGAGCGCTCGCCATGGCCGAACAGCACGACGTGGCGAAGTCCGTTGCCGCCGGTTTCGTCGGACGCACCATCAAGGTGTTGGTGGAGGACACCGCCACGCACGACCAGTTGCAACAGGCCAACATCAGCTCCTGGGAGCATGGATTGATTCGCGAAAAGGATGGCACTTCAAACCAGTTGAAAGGCAACTACCTCATCGCCCGCGGAGAGGCGGATGCACCCGACATCGATGGGCGCGTCTATATCAAGCAATCGGCGAAAAAAGCCCGAGAAGAGCCATCCCTCATTCCCGGTAATTTTGCCAAAGTGAGGATCGTCGGCCACACGGATTATGATCTGATTGCGGAGTCCGTTTGAATCAGGCGAACTATCCGCCCAAAAAGTCTGGCCATTTCGCTGTCCGCCTCCCATTCTCGACCCTCGGCAGCGAATGAACCTTCCTAATCAATTAACCTTCTCGAGGTTCGTCCTCACCGTCTTTTTCCTGGTGGCGGTTTTCGGAAGTTTTCCGTTCAACGATTCAGTGGCGCTCGTCATCTTCATCGTCGCGAGCATTACCGATTTATTGGATGGCCGCATCGCCCGTTCGCGAAGACTGATCACCAATTTCGGCATTCTGATGGATCCGCTGGCGGACAAGATTCTTACCTGCTCCGCCTTCATCGCCCTCGTCGAGCGCGGCAAAATGGAACCCATGGTTGAAGTGCAGGTGCATGCGTGGATGGTGGTCATTATCGTCGCCCGTGAGTTGGCCATTACGGGACTACGGCTACTGGCCGCATCCAAGAACGTCGTATTGGCGGCGGAGGGTTACGGCAAACACAAGACTATCTCACAGATGATCGCGCTCATTGCCTTGTTGCTGCTGGAAAGCTACAAGGAATGGGGCACCCTGGGAGTAAACCTGTTTCAGGCCTGGGTCCCCTGGGTCGCAAAGTTTTCCCTCTGGATAACTGTATTGCTCACGCTGTTTTCCGGTGGGCTTTATCTCTGGAATAATCGAAAGATGTTTCTCGACGATATGTAGCCGCAGGTTCGGACACCTACGCATTCCCTATTTCACCCCACATCGGCTCGAGGTCCCGGTCCTTCAATGCCATTATTCGAACTTCCTCCTTCGGTCCACGTTGGCAGGCCCGAATTCAATCAACCTCACCCTAATTCTTTCACCGAATCTTCAGGTGAGGAACCACAGTCTGACCAACCATCACTTTCTCTTCGAAAGTCGTTTGCGGCTCCCCGCCTGATTTTCAATTTCCGCCAATTGATCAGGCGTGAGAACCGCCTTGAATCTTCGCAGCGCCTCTCTCTTCACCGCGTTCTTCCGGTTCTGAATGTCAGCGAAAACTTTCTTCTGACCTTCCGTCAATTCCATGCTGTTCTCCGCAGCTGCTTGTGGCGATGCCCCGGTCTTCGGATTCTCGCGTTTCAGCTTGTAGACGGCGGCTCGTGTTTCTCTCTGCTTCTTCGTTGTGACTTTTAATATCTCTTCCTGAAATCTGGCCAGCCTGGGCTCGTAGTCTTTAATCAGAAGTTGGATTTTCACCTTCTGTGACTCCGTCAACTTCATTCCGGCGGGCACCTGGAATAGCCGTCCAGCCAGATTTGGAACAGGGGCCTTCTGAGCCGGATCGCCAACGACAACGCTGACCGAGAACGCGAGCACCATAAGAACACTGAGCACGATGCCGCAGAAGGGGTGGACTCGTTTCATGATCTTTCTACCGAACGTTGGAACTCAGCCACGACCGTCAACTAAACGCAATGGCAAACACCGGAGGGAACAATTCCTTCCGGGCACCAGAACCAGCAATCGGGACCGCCGTTGACCAAGGTCATGTCGTTGTTCCAAGTCCGCCTCACGATCTACGCGGTCACGTGGAAGTAGGCGTGGATATGCGGCATTCCGCGGAAGTACCATACCATCTCCGGTCCCTCGATCTGCCACGTGTCCCAGACCTTGTCACTGCCGACGTCGTACCGGCCGCCGTAGCACGAGACGAACAATTGATTGATCAGTTTCTTGTCCTCAATGGTCTTCATGGTGGCGGCGACATCGTCGGGCCGGAAACACACCAACATGCGCCGCATGGTTTCCAACAGTTTCGCCTGCTGATCTTTGCTCAGATCCGCGCAACGAAGTCCCGGTAGATCCGTCTTCCGTTTCTGGATGACATTCGCAGGCTTCTCGTTCCGGGGTTCGCGCCCGACCAGGATCTGTTCCTGCTGTTTACCTTCCAACGCGCTGACAAACTCGTTGAAGAGCAAACCCTGATACCAGAAGGGATTGCCCGCGTGATCCTTCTCTTCCCAGAAGGCCTTGGCAAAATTGCCGTAAAAAATCGGAGCACCACCAAAGCCCAGCCCCTGGTCCGTGTGGGCGTTGCAGCGCCGCGTCACATGATGGCCCGTGTAGATGAACTCGAAATCCTTGTCCTTCGGCGCGCCGAAGAATCCAACCGAGGGCGTGTTCTTGATTTGCCCCATCAAGTCCTTCTGCACCTGCCAGGTCATCTTCTCGCGATGCTCCGGATGATGCAGTGAATCGAAAATCTGCCGCACGAGATCCTGCTGCTCTTTGGTGTAAAAGGTGTGGAGACGTTGCTCAGGGTTCACATACCACCAGTTGCTGACAAACTGTCGCTTCGGGTGATCGACGGGCAGACAGATTTTGCCGCGCTGCTCGTCGCTCAGACTCTTGTAAAACTGCATCGGTTTGGACTCCGGTTTGCCGGTTGCCGCCAGCAGGGAATTGCTCAGCGGCGTCAGGGCGGCAAGCGCAGTGGTTGCACCGATGGATCGAATGATATCGCGGCGGCTCAGATTATTCATGGTGGCCGCAGTATAGCATCGAATATCGCCCTGCCAATGTCAGAGTTTTTTGTCACTCCTGAGGGCGGGAATCAGGTAGTATCCGGCAATGAAATCTGTCGCCGCTCTCATTTTGTCTTGTCTGCTGGCTGTCTCCAATGGCGCGTCCGCGAAACGGCCGCCGAATTTTGTCGTCATCTTCGTCGATGACCTGGGCTATGCCGATCTCGGTTGCTTTGGCTCGCCAAATATTCGCACGCCGCGTCTGGACAAACTGGCGGGCGAAGGAATGCGGTTTACCCACTTTTACGCGCAGCATATTTGCGGACCTTCTCGTGCGGCTTTGATGACCGGATGCCATCCGCTGCGGGTTGCGGAAAAGGGGAATGTGAAAGAAATCCACCCGGTTCTACATACCCGGGAAATCACCGTTGCCGAGGTCCTGAAGACCAAAGGATATGCGACGGGTTGTTTCGGAAAATGGGATCTCGCCCGGCATTCACAAAGAGATTTCGAACCGGAGTTGATGCCGAATCATCAGGGCTTCGACACGTTCTTTGGAACGCCGACGAGCAACGACGGCTATGTCGATCTGTATCGGAACGGAAAACGGATCGAGGAAAAGGCCGACATGGCCACCTTGACGCAGCGTTACACCGACGAGGTGATCGGGTTCATTGGGAAACATCGCGATCAACAATTCTTTGCCTACGTGCCTTATACGATGGTTCACACTCGCCTTGATGCTTCGCTCGATTTCAAAGGGAAATCAACCCGTGGACTTTACGGAGATGCGGTCGAGGAGATCGACTTCAACTGTGGGCGAATCATTGACACGTTGAAGAAGCACGACCTCGTTTCAAACACGTATTTCCTGTTCACAAGCGACAACGGTCCGTGGCTCATCAAGAACAAAAACCACGCCAACGGATATCTGCCCGGCGATCATGGCGGCTCGGCGGAGCCGCTTCGAAGCGGCAAAGTTTCGACCTGGGAAGGCGGTGTTCGTGTGCCAACGATTCTTTGGGCACCGGGCCGAACGCCAGCCGGCACCGTGTGCGACAAAATCGCCGCAACGATCGATATCCTGCCGACCTTCGCCAGACTCGCGGGCACCCAAGCCCCGACCGATCGGGTCATCGACGGAGAAGATATCCGGCATCTGTTCGAGGGAAACGTCAAAGAGTCCGACGACAATCGCGTGTTTCGTTATTACTTCACCAACACGCTGCAAGCCGTGCGCCAGGGAAAATGGAAACTTCATCTGCCCCGTCCGGCAAAACCTTCGTGGCTGGGAACCTTCGCCGGAAATCGCCATATCGCTCCCTCCGACTGGATCGGCTTTGATGAGCCCTACCTCGTCGATCTGGAGGCGGATCCCGGTGAAACCAAAAGCGTTGCAGCCGCGAACGCCGGGGTCGTTGCCCACTTGCTGAGGCTTGCCGAAGAAGCCCGCGTCGATATCGGAGACTACGATCGCGTCGGAAAAAACATGCGGTTTTTCGATCCGCTCGCGCAACGTCCAACCAAACCGATTTTCCCCAGACTCGCCCAGCGGAAGCCGAAGAAGAAATGATCCCGCGCACGCTAGGTTCTATATTCCGGCAGCAGCCAACGTCGGTCCATTCTCCTCCCCCGCCCATCTACCCATTCCAGTTCTGAGCCGATTCCGCAAAGTCGCCTTACTCGTCCTTTTCAGACGGCGGGCAGAATCATTCGGAAACGATTGATCAGGCGGTCGGATTTCAGCAGTTCGATTTCGCCACCATGGGCGCGGGCAATCTCACGGGCGAGGCTGAGGCCCAACCCGCTTCCTTCGACTGCTTCTGTCGAGTTCTGTCGCCGGAAGAAACGCTCAAAGATACGCTCGGCGTCCGCATCCGAAATATTTGGCCCGGTGTTGGAAATCGTCAGTTGAATCGAGTTTTCGCCACCCAGTAGATTCACCTCCACGACGCCGTCCGGCTGGTTGTATTTGATGGCGTTGCCAATCAGGTTCTGGATGCACTGTTGCAATAACGTGCGGTCCGCCTTGATAAAGATGTCGCCCGGAAACTTGCCTTCGAACTGGAGGTTCGGCGCGAGGCATTCACCATCTTCAATCAGTCCCTGGATCAGCGCGGACAGGTTTATCTTTTCACGGTGACAATCCAACGTGCCGGCATCGGCATGGGCGAGCAACAGCAGCTTTTGAGTGATCGATTTGAGCCGCTGAACCTCGTCGAGTTGCTGAGTGAAGACCCGTTGCTGGTCGGAACCTTCCTCGGCCTGTTGCAGAGCCTGTTCAAGTTCGCGCTGCGTGACTCTTCCGTGGGGCACGGGGACGGCCGCCTGCTGCGCCCCAGGGCGGCGTGGCTACAGAACGAATCGCATCGCAACTTCTTCATCGCCCAATGGCAGAAGGAACCCGGCGAGTTCGATATTGTCGTCGTCAACCTCTCTCCGTGGGACAGTCAATGTTACGTGACCCCGCGCATCAAAGACCTGGCGCGCGGCCAATGGGAAATGTCCGATCGGCTGGGTACCGACCAATACCTGCGCTCCGGTCGTGAGATGAAGCAACCGGGCCTGTATCTCGCACTCAAGGGTCGGCAGGCGCAAATCTTCCGCTTCCGACGGGTGTGAACGGCAACTCGCATGATTAACCGGCGCGCGGAATTCATTCCGCTTCGGCCCCCACTTGGAATTGCGATCACCAAACCGATTCACGCGTTATGCCTGGCCACATTGAAGCGGACTAAAATCCGCGCTCCCAAAATGCGAATTACTGCGCGAGCGGCCGCTTCGCGTTACAAAGCCGCAGCCCTAAAAAGGTGGTAATAGGGGTCGGCTGAAGGGCGAATCGCGTGATGATCTGGCACGACTGTAATAGACAAACTGAGTTTGTCTTTTGCAATGCAGCCGGCAAGCCGCTAAACAGCCGAAACTGATGAAATCCCACGCACTCAGGGAACAAAGAATCGCCAAATCCACCTTGCTCGCGAGTTCAAACACGGGTAAAAGAAACGAATGCGCCGGGAACCCAGTTGACCATTGGACAACGAGTCCCGGCTAATCAATACTGTT
>CALBIE010000609.1 GCA_937893495.1 uncultured Verrucomicrobiales bacterium
TTTTGGATATATGGGAGGAAGGCCGACGCATCCGGAATTGCTTGATTATCTCGCGGATGGTTTTGTTGACAGTGGCTATGACATGAAATGGCTGCACAAGACGATTGCCATGAGTGACACCTACCAACGGAGTTGGAAACCGAATGAGACCAATAAACTGGATGAGAAAAACTTCAGCAAGATGAGCCTCCGCCGCTTGCCGGCCGAAGTGGTGACTGATGCAATCAATATCGCGGTGGCCGGTAAAGACCGCGCATTGGCATTGTCACAGAGCGCGGCGTCACGGGCCATTGGTCCAATGATTTCGGGTTACAAGGGCAAAGGCTCGTCCAATTACGCGCTCGAACTGTTTGGCAAACCCGTTCGCCTGACGAACTGCGATTGTGAGCGCCTCTCAGATCCCACCCTGCTCCAGACGCTTTACACCCGCAACGATCCGGAAATGTTGGCAAAACTCGAAACAGCCAGCAATCGCGAGACTAGCTGGATCGCCGAATTGCGAAGACAGGCTGCTCCCCCGAAGGCATCCAAAGGCAAAGGGAGTACGATGGCGTCGCTCGAACAACGCTTGAAACAGTTTGACTCCAAAAAGGCCAAACTGGAAAAACAGATCAAAGCGAATCCCGATCTGAAGAAGCGATTAACTGCCCAACGTGCCGCGCTCGAAAAGCAGATTGCTCAGACCCGCAAGCAAATTGGCGGAATAAAGGGACAGGCAAAACCGGCCGCAGCCGACCTGAAACTCGATATTGATGCTCTGGTTGAAGAAGTCTTCCTCCGCACAGTCAGCCGCCCACCAACCGATTCAGAAGTATCCATGGCAAAGAAAGATATCGGCACGGCCGGGAACCAGATTGACGGTATTCGCGATCTACTCTGGGCCATGCTCAACACCAAAGAATTTATCATTAATCACTAAACCCAAAGAAAGGACTCAATATTATGGCATCTCATATGTTCTGTGACGGAATCGCCCGGCGCGACTTTTTGAAAGTCGGAGCCCTGGCAGGAGCAGGCGTCAGCCTCGCTGATTACATGGCCCTGGCACACGCCGGACAGGTTACGGAGAGCAAGGGCAAGGCGGCGATCTTCATCCGACTGGCCGGTGGCCCCAGCCACATGGACACGTTTGACTTGAAGCCGAATTCACCTGAGACTCATCGTGGAGAATTCAAGGAAATCAGCACGAATGTTCCCGGAATTCGCATCAGCGAGCACCTGCCCAAACTGGCTAAATGCGCTGACAAGTATGCGATTTTGCGCGGCGTCAGCCACACACTGGCCGCTCACGGACTGGGTACGACCTATCTGGCGACCGGCAATCGTCCTCTGCCATCGATCCAGTTTCCAACCTACGGTTCCGTGGTCAGTAAATTGAAGCAGGCGCCCAAAGACATGCCGCCGTATGTTTCCATCCCAAGTGACATCAACAACACTACGGGATTCCTTGGCCTCGAGTACGGCCCGTTTGAAACAGGTTCCTCGCCCAAGGCAAATTCTCGAATGGACGTGCGCGGACTCAGTCTCCGTGGCGTCACGCTCGAGGATGTCGAACGCCGACAGAATATGCTCAAGCGCTACGACAATGCCTTTGCCTCGGTCGCCAAGAGCGACCAGATGATCGCGGGCATGGATCAGTTTGGTCAACGCGCCTTTGACATGATGCGCTCCACACGCACCCGCGACGCATTCGACCTCACGAAGGAATCCGATAACATCAAACAAATGTTCGACGATCAATCCTTCAGCCAAAGCTGTCTGCTGGCAAGCCGACTGGTGGAAGCCGGCTCAAAGTTTGTCACGGTCCAGTTGGGCGGCTGGGATACCCATAGCGACAACTGGAACCGTCTGAAGACCCGTCAACTCCCACCGTTGGACGCCGGCCTCTCCGGACTGCTGAACGCGCTTGAAGCCAAAGGCATGCTGGAATCGACCACGGTTTTCGTCACGGGTGAATTCGGCCGCACTCCCAAAATCAGCCAACGCGGAGGACGCGACCATTACCCTCGCGCCATGTTCTGCCTACTCGCCGGTGGCGGAATTAAAGGTGGGCAGGTTGTGGGTGAATCTGACGCCAAGGGTGAAGGCCCGAAGGATCGAGCCATCACGCCAGATGACGTGGCAGCCACCTTCTATCACACTCTGGGTATCGACCACCGACAGGAGTTTAAGACGCCATCCGGTCGCCCCGTGATGATTACCCGCTATGGCAACGTCCTGCGGGAACTCGTATAATCTCAATTCGATGAAGTTCGAAAGCCCGGCTTCGGCCGGGCTTTTTACTGCCTGCGACCCGTGCCCCACAAAAATGGTCAAGCACATGGGATTTGATTCCCGCAATACACATTCTTGACCCTGGTATTTATCGTCCAATCCAGCGTAAGTCACTCACATCGGGCTGAAGCCGGAACGATTGGATTACGGAATGGACGGCCTTACCTGTAGGTAAAAGATGTGGAATTTTTGCCATCGCAAGCAAATCTGAACCGATCGACGGGATGATGAAAAAGTCCATCAACTTTCCTTAAAACTATCCCAATCTGATTAATCCAGATGAGCCCGGGCGAGGAAAACAATTGGACTGATGGGAATTCAAAGCGCTCCAACACCCAACCTCGAGCTCTCTACTGTAATCCACTTGGAAGTTGGTTCAATTGAGCTTTTAACTCCTCGAAAACCCGCTTGGAATCCGCATTGCGCATCGTCTCATCAAGTCGCGTCCCCGGAGCGGAGAAGAAGTTCTTTACCACCGCGCAGTAATCAGAATTCACCATGACTCCGAGCAATCCGCCGGATTTGCTCAACACCAAATCACCTGCCGAAGGCGAGAATTCACCGAACAATCGGTTGAAAAACCGATTTTTCATTTTCACGTAATTGGGCGTGCGCGGGTCCAGTTTGAACTCCGCCTCTCCGTAATATTGACCGCCCCGGCCAACGAGCACTGCTTGCGGAAACTGAAATGGATTTGTCGCGATGTCGTAAACCTTGATTCCATTAATGGCCGCCAACCGATCGCTGACGGGAATTGCGAGCAGACGAGGGTCGGTGGATAGAAAATGTAATGGCAGGAACGCCAGGTCCCGCCCGTTCCGTTTCACCGAAGTCTGGATGGTGTTCATTCCAAATGCCGGAATGCTCAACGCAAAAGGCGTATCAGTGATATGGAACAACGCATATACCCCGGTCGAATCTCTGGCCAAAATGGATTGAAATTGCTTTTTACGTTCGGACGAACTGAACAATCCCGGGGCAATCGCAGAAACGGAAACGTCAACACGATTAGAAAGCACTTCGTTGAACATCTGGTTCGCATTGATGGCCTGACTCTCGCGAAACTCTTTCGTCAACTCGGTTGATTTTACTGCCAACTGTTGAACCCCGGCCGTTAGCCTTGCAGTCTGTGTCTGCAACATCTGCTTCTCCTGCCTGACAACCGCCACTTCGCCCTTCAGATCGGCAACATTGTTCTGCAACATCGATTTCTCTTTCTCGGCCGTCTGCACTTTGGCACTCAGGTTATTAACCTGTAATTCCACCGTCTTTTTCTGGGATTCAAGTGCCTGAATGGCCTGACTCTGCTTCGCAATCTCCACTTCTTTTGTTTTGATGGCGATTTCCCGTGCTTTCACAGCTTCTT
The DNA here is from genome assembly GCA_937893495.1 of uncultured Verrucomicrobiales bacterium. Taxonomy (GTDB): domain Bacteria; phylum Verrucomicrobiota; class Verrucomicrobiia; order Limisphaerales; family JAYPXF01; genus CALBIE01. The sequence goes on from CALBIE010000609.1 coordinate 3,641, forward strand.
CCATTTCCTTCTCAAGCTGTTTCTTTGTTTCTGCCATTCTCTTCTCGAGCTGATTCTTAGTTTCCTCCAACTGCTTCTCGAGTTGTTCCTTGATCAGTCTCTTTTCGGCCTCGGCCACCTTGACCTGCACCGCCATATTGGATGCCTGAATCATGGCCTTTTTCTTCTCCTCCTCCAACATCGCCAATTCCCGAATCGTCGTCTGAATCTCCTTGTTACGATCTACCAATTCGACCTGCAGGAGATCAGTCTGTTGGCGGGATTTGGTGGCAGCCTGACTGATGAGAGCATATTGTTTGGTCAATTTGTCGAATGACTGCTGACTCGTCTGAAGATTCGATTCGATCTTTTCCTTGTTCTTCTCCAATTGGGTCATCGCCTGATCCTGTGATTGAAAATTCGACTCAGCAAATTTCAAGCGCCGCTCCAGTTCGGCCCGTTGACCAGATTCCTTTTCAAGCTCTGCCTTAAGCAGTGCAACCATGTTCCCGTCCTTTTTCTCATCCTTCTTTTGAGCTGCATTAGCGGCCAACTCGGGCACGGGTAGGGCTTGTGAAGCGACTGGCTCCACCTTTTCCCACCGGGTCAATGCCAGCAGGTTCAGCAGCAGGAAGTCGCAAAGGATGAGTAGCAGCGTACGGTTCATGGCGTTACTGCATGCGTTGTTGATACCCGCCCTGCTCGGCTTGCATCTGAAGAATCAGTTGGCGTTTGAATGACCTCACATGACCAATCTTGACCATGGCCACGCACATGATGCCGAATAAATTGGAAGCATAGGCCGCCAGCAGGTTCGGCTCGATGACCTGCATTACTTGCATGAGGAGGGCACCCGCTGTTCCGGCGATACCGACGTACAGACCGCCGTCGAACAGATTTTCCTCATTTTCCATCAGCCGCAATTTAACGGTTGGTGAAATGGGTTGCAGGTCGATTTCGCGGATTTTCATCAGGCAGACCATGTAAACAAAGATCTGCAACAGGGCGAACAACAGGATTGAGATAAGGGTGGACTGATCCATTTCGTTAACAGGTTTTGGTTCGTTGGTCTTTTTTGCGACAGGAGAGTTAGAAAGTCCAGCAATTCGAAAGCCCGGATGAACTTTCGCTGGCTTGAAATTGCGGAAGAACAGTGGCTCGCTCATGGCTGTCAGCGCGCCGACGACGACGGCAATCAGGCCGAGCCGAAAGACAAATCGGAAAATACCCCAACCCGGTGAGGAAACCGGTTCGCCATCGTAACCAATGCGGCCTTGCACACCAAACACGCCATAATTCGGGTCCGATGACGGAGTGGTGGCAAGCGCACTCCAAGCGCGCAGCAGGAAAATTCCGCCTAATACGAACAAAAAATATTTCAATCCGAGCATGTATTTCGGCCACTTGAGAATAAATGGGGCCGCCACGCCCAATGTTCCCCCCGGCACGGCCGCAATGGGCACTTGCCGCTCCATCAATAACCGCACGGCCCCTTCACCCGCCTGCACACTCTGATCCAGATTTGCGAAACCACTATCTCCGTAGGTTGAGACAAATGAAGCAACGCTCCCGGGCTCCCCAGCCATCAACGAGGCTGCATAAAGCAGATTCTGGTGATCCGGATGATCGTTAATCAGATTGGTGAACTCAATCAAAGACCCTGCTCGGTTAAATCGATGCAGAATCTCCGTAACTTGTGCCCAGTTGAATCGGCTGCCCAACACCAGAACCGAAAGGTAGATTTTCTCCAAGTCATCAATGTTCTGCCCATTCAATGCCAGTTCCGCGGCGGACTTGATTTCCAGCGCCGCTGCCGGAGAGAAATACTCTCCGCCGTAAAGCAGCGTCGTCATAAGAATCGTTGCCTGTAGCGCCTGACCGCCGGGCTTCATTGTGGGAACAAAACGTTGGTAGGCTTCGATTTGCTCCGTTCTCAGTAATGCCTGAACGCCGGGCGCCACCGAAGCTGTCAGGTGTGGATGCACCACTTCCCGCACGCCGGCACTCATAAACAGTCGCACCAGTGAATTACTCGCGCTGCTCAGTGCCGCCGTGTTGGTCGAGAACAGCATCTCCATTTTCTGATCTCGACCGCCCCAGACCGATTGCACTGGATCATTGGCCACCAACTGGTCGAGTGACGCAATTATCTTGTCCGCTCCCGCTTCGCGATTCGCCTGAGCAACTTCAGCCAGGATTCTCCCGGGTCCGGATTTTCCGGCTTCGAGATACATTATTGCGGTCTTACCAACCGAGGGCGTACCGCTACCGGCGAATTCCAGCAAAACGGGATGAACCGACTTCCAACTCACCGGCAGCAACCAGCCCCCTAGAATGCAAACAATACCGGCCAGCAGCCAAAGGAAAACCGAAGGAAGCCGTTCTGTGTTTTGTCGATAATAGGTTGCCATTCTTCAGCGTAACTCTGCTCGTTCACATCATGACCCAATCCGTCGGCGCCAATTTATCAGCGAAGCAAAGAGCCGTTCAGTTTCCGTATTTCCCAATCAAAGTCAATCACGGCTCAAATTATTGGATAAGAGAGCGGAAACCCAAGTCGGCGAATGATCGAGCCGGAACAGCAGTTCAACGGAACGGTTCCTCAACCAAGGCATCCGAAAAAGGTGGGATAAGTGGATTGCTCCGCTTCCCGTTGAATCAGCAACGCCAATTCTCTGGCATGATAGTCACCCCACATTGAACTCTCCCCATTGGGAACTTTTTGTCCCTTGGCCACATGGTCCCAACCGTTCGGACGGTGATAAATCGAATGCAAAATGAGCCCCTGATGTTTCGGGTCCGTTGACAGGTAGGGTTTTTGAAACAGCGTTTTAGCGATCGTCAATCCAGCCTGACGGTAACGACCGGCCGATCGTTTTGTCTTGGACGACCCATGTTGGGCAATCCAATTTCCCAACCGGATCAATCCTTGGGCGGCAATCGCCGCGGCGGAACTGTCCACGGGTTCCCACGCGTTCTATGCATTCGACCATCTGTCCAAATGATTCGGTAGGCGGTGAAGGTTCGGAGCCCCCGTGTCCCACATCGGAATTCCGTCCGAGCATGAGTTTTCGAGATAAAAGTCCGCCGTAGCACCGGCTGCCATCACAAACGTTTCCTTCAATTCACGAAGCGTCGTCGGGCGAAGTGACCAGTTTCCGGCGTTGAAAAATTCCAACTGCTCCGCAAACCCGCAAATAGCCCATGCCAAACCCCGTGTCCACGTGCTGAATGGTGTGTAACCCTGCTGCGTGCTGGGGCAGCGAAAAGCGCCCGACTTCACATTGAAGACTGCCTCATGCACTGTCCTGCCTGGCACGTCATAGGAATCCCGTCCGTCGCCATAGTAAACCGAATATCGAGCTGTGTTCAGTGCGTGTTCGCACAGTCGTTGGACGAGCGAAATCTTCTCGTCCTGTTCCCCCATCAACACATGTCCAAGCGCGTGAGCGACTGCCAGACTCCGGCAGGAGCGAATCGTATCCACGAACAGTGAATGTGAACCATTAAACGAATGGATAAACCCGGTGCCATCGGCGATCCGGGTCCACCGCAAAGCCTGCACCGCACCGGACACCTTCAGCGCCAGTTCGTAAAAATCCTTCTCCTTCTCATCAAACGGAATGCGACCTTCCCGCATCAAGCGCAGGAGATTCCCGTAGGTTGAGATGTTATTGAACCCATGATCATGCACGCCGATGTGCGAGACATGATGCGCCATCTTCTCCACCGTATTGCGCCGACCGATTTCCAGGAACCGTTCATCGCCCGTCGCGTCGAATTGCAAAATGGCGGAACCAAACTGAAATCCCTGCGTCCACTCAGTCCAACCCCGCGTAGTGTATTTCCCCTTCACAGTGAAAACCGGCGTGCCGTTCTCCGGCTTCCACGTCTTCTCAATGTTCAGAATCTTTCTGCCGGACAATTCCCAGAACTCTTTGAGCCGGGGCACCAGTTTTGTTGGCGTTAATTGATGGTCAATCTTGATGGCCATGGCGCAATGCTACGGATTCAATCACAAAAGACAAACCGCGAGTCCGGCGCTTGGCGGAGGGCGTGCTATCGGGCAGCCACGGATGAACACGGAATGACACGGATTGGAGAATTCCTTGTGGGCTGGGGTTTCCAGACACGATGTTTTTCGTTCCCTCATTGCCGATATCCGAATCGGCACACACTTCACCCTCTCCGCCTCAAACGGGGAGAGGGTTGGGGTGAGGTGTCGAATTCCCAAACCATTCGTCGCCAATCATCCAACCTTTTGGTCCGTTCTCCATGGGCAACAACTCGGCGTTGAAGTTCAGATGGCCGGCCGTGAAGGGTGGGCGCACGAAAATGATTTCCAATGCAATGAGAGTTTGCCGAATCAATCACACCCAATCCGCACACAGCAGTTCCGCTTGCATGAGCACTGTTTTCACAGCTTCCTCCTGCAAGTCCGGCGGATAACCGTGTTTATTCAGGATGCGTTTCACCATCACCTTGATCCTGGCGCGGGCACTTTCCCACAGCGTCCAGTCGATGGTCACGCTCTTGCGCACTTGGGTGATGAGTTCGGCGGGAATGAGCTGGAGTAATCGAGCCGCGTTATGAGAACCGCCGCGTGAGGGCACGCCGCCTACACGATGTAGGCCGGGTCCCCCGACCCGGCGTCCGGACCAATCGCTCCGATCAAACCCATGCATCAGGTCGCAGGCGATGCCGTGTTTCTCCAGCATTACGGCGATGGAAAACTGCGAAGGCAGAGGTGCGAATTGCGAAGTTCAGTCAGTTCGTCATTCCGAATTCGTCATTCGACATTTCCCACTCCGCCCGCGTGTTCGCGTCCGTCTTCTCGATGGGCGTGCCGGTGACTGGAGGGACGCGGGTCCGACCGACAGAGACAATGCGCAGCGTTGGGCGAAGCCCGACCGAACGGCGGAAGCGAGGGAGTCAACCCGATGAACGACGCATTCGGCAAGGCATCGCGCAGGTTGCTGGCGAAGACGTAGGGCATCTCACCGGTCCTCTCATTCACCTTGCCGCCGAATCCATACTGGCTGCGGTGGGCTTCAGGGCTTCTGTGTCAACTGGTCGAGCATCCAATCCAACGATGCCCGTGCGTCCGCGATGAGCTTCGCATAGCTGAAAAATTGCGTCCGCTTCCCGGAATACTCGTCGCAAAGCAGGGAGTCTGTCGTTCCTCCGATGACGACGATGTCCACCGGCATCTGAAGCTGGTTCTTGAGCCAATCAGCATACTTCTTGGCCTGGCCTTCATCGTCGCGGCCGACAGCGTGGCTGGGGCGCTTGAACTCCACCAAGAGGCGATTCTTGAAAGCGTCCTGCGACAGGAGCAAATCAGGGCGAGTCTTGTTGGTCGGATGCGCGGTGACGGACTCGCCACATTGCTCTGCGATGGAGCCCAATTGCTGATTGCTCGCCATGAGGCTGTATTGCGGGCCGAAAACCCACAGGTTCCTTTCGATCGCTTTGTGCATCTGCTTTTCCAGCGTGTCCAGGTTTTGCCTCAGTCGGTCCAGCGATTTCAGAAAGTCTAAACGGCTCTTTGCCTGCCGCCCCATGAACGCCAAATCGCAGAGTCCGAATTCAAGCAAGGCGTCGGCGAGGTGCATCACATCGGCACGGTCGGTGTCGTGGAGTTCGTTGCAGACCGCCCAGTATTCGTCGTGCTCCAGCGCATCGAGCACGAGGTCCACGAGCGTGCCGATTCGCTCCTCCTTTTCGCCTTCCTGATAGGCGCGGGAGATGAGGCGGTTCATGCGCTGTTCGATGATGGCTCGACGATGCTCAGGCACGCTGACCAAGCGCCGGTCCATCTGCTGCTTCCATCGGCCTTTGGCGAGGTTCACTTCTCGGGTGAGCGTGCGAGTGAGGTCCTCGTGCATGCGGCCCCGGAGTTCGGTCGCGAGATGCTCAAAGCC
>CALBIE010000610.1 GCA_937893495.1 uncultured Verrucomicrobiales bacterium
TGGTGGCGTCCATACTCTGGATTTTTGCATCAGTCACGGCTCCGGCCGTGATTCGATCTGTGCCAAAGGTGCCGCTCGTGATCTTGGAGGTTGGCAGATCCGGAATGCGACTGGAGTTCAATGTCCCTGAGGTGATTTTTCCGGCGCTGACACTCGCGATTTTAACGTCTGTTACAGCACTATCCTTGATATCGACCGTGTTCACGGCGCCGTCGATGATTCGATTGCTGCCGACCGAACTGGGAGCCAGATCCGTTCCTGTAATCGTTCCGTCGGCAATCTTGGCTCCTGTAATGGCATCATTCGCGATTTGGGCCGTGCCAAAGGTTCCGGTCGTAATCTTTGAGGCATTCAGATTCGGAATCTGCGCAGCGGTTAATGAGATGCGGGCATTGTCGATTGTCCCGGTAAGCTTCGATGCGCTGACATTCGCGATTTTGGCGTCGGTGATAGCGTTATCTATGATTTTGGCGGTTGTTACAGCGTTAGCTATGATCTTGGCTGTCGTTACACCGTTATCTGCGATCTTGGCTCCTGTAATGGCACCATTCGCGATTCGGGCATTGTCGATTGTTCCGCTGGTCAATCGAGATGCATTCAGAGTGGTCAATCCACTGCCATCGCCAATGAACGCCCCACCGTCCAGTCGCAAGCCGCCTGCTGCCCGCACGGCGAATTCATCGTTCTGCGTGGAACCGAAATCGGCTGGGGTGGAATCCGCCCAGACATAGGCCCCTTGATGAATAGCCTTGGCGCGATTGCCGGCCGCAAAACTGTAGAGGCCTGAAGCAGTGTTGTCCTTTCCCCGGGGCACCGTAGCATAATTATGACTGGCGGTGTTGCCGTAGCCGCCGCCGACCGTCGCATACCAACCACTGGCGCCGTTTCCTGCGGCATTACCTCTGCCTCCAGCCACGGTCGCCCAGTTCACATTGGCCGTGTTGTCGCTACCGCCGCCGATGGTTGCGTTTGGACCTGATAGAGTATGCCCAGTCCCAACCTTCAGTCGCGCAGCTTGCAGATCCCCGCTGGTGATCTGTGAACCGGACAGGTCCGGAATATCCGCAGCGGTCAAGGCGAGGCGAGCGTTGTCGATTGTCCCTGCGGAAATCTTGCTGGCGTCCAGACCCGGGATCTCCGACACGGTCAGCGCGATGCGGGCATTGTCAATCGTTCCGGTGAGTTTTGATGCATTCACGTCCGCAATTTTGGCATCGGTGACAGCCCCATCTCTGATTTCTTCAGTCCGCACACTGCCATCGATAATGCTGTTGCTACCGACCGAGTCGGCAGCGAGTTTGTTCTGATTGACAGCACCGGCCGCGAGCTGGGCAGATGTAATTGCCGAATTGGCGATCTGGGCAGCGTTGATCGTTCCAGTCAGGTCGGCGGCGGAGAAACTGCCGACGAACGTGGTGGCACGAATGGTGCCGGTCACGTCAAGTTCGTGCTGCGGCTGCCGAGTACCGATGCCGACCCGACCATCATTGGCGAACAGCGTGGGAGCTCCCAGATAGGTCCGAAAGGCCAGATCACGACCGGTTCCGAGAGGGGTGCCACCGCCGTTAAGTGCCGAACCGCCAGGATAAACATCGCCACTGCTGCCCCGAGCTGTGAACCCATCGGCGGTCTGGAGACGAAAGGCATACGTTTGCCCTTGAACAACACTCACCGCAGGACTCAATGCGAAGTCAATCCAACCGTTCCCGACGACCGACACCGTTTGCGATGCAAGCACGCTGCCGCTGTAGTCGCTCCCTGAATACACGGTCAGCGTGCCGGTGGTGCTGGCATCGTTGGTTCCATAGATCGCCAACTTAAAAAGGATTCCGGTTTCCCCGGCGGTGAACGATTGCCCTTTGTTGACCGAGGTAATGCCAAAGTTATCCGGGTCGTTGGACTCGTCAATTGCTTCTGCAGATCCTCCCGGCGAGAACACTTCCAAAACGCCACCTGGGGCATCGGTGCCGATACCGACATTGCCGGCCATGTAGGTGGTGTTTGTGCCATTGAGCGCAAACGGCGAAGTACCGGCCGGTCCTTGAGGACCGACGGAGCCCGCGATCCCCTGATCACCTGGCACACCCTGCGGACCAACGACGCCCTGCACGCCTTGAGGGCCCTGGGCGCCGGTGGCTCCCGTTGTTCCGACGGGGCCCTGTGGTCCCTGAGGACCGGCTTCACCCACCGTGCCCGTGTCGCCCTTTGCGGCAATCAAGGTCCAATCCGCACCTTCAATCGGCAGGATGTTGGTGTTCGTCTGCCTGGCCAACCAGGTTGAACCATTGAAGGCGACCGCGTCATCAACCGAATAGTCGCTGGTCGCCGTCCACGCACCCAGAAAAGTCATCCCACGTGCACCCTGTGGCCCCATCGGGCCTTGTGCACCGTCCGATCCTGCCGCGCCTTGCGGCCCCTCGGCACCGGTCAAGCCAATCGGGCCGATCTGCCCTTCAGGACCCGTCAAACCTTGCACGCCTTGTGGCCCCTGCGGTCCCTGCGGCCCGGTCGCGCCAGTCAATCCTTGGGCGCCGGTGGCACCGGTATCGCCCTTGTCACCTTTCGGCCCCACGGCACCGGTCAGACCGATGTCACCTTTCTCACCCTGCGGCCCCATCGGACCCTGAGCGCCATCCAAGCCATTGGTTCCCGCGATCCCTTGCGGACCAATCGGACCTGTCAAACCGATCTGACCGACAATGCCCTGCTGTCCCTGCGGACCAGTCGCGCCAGTCAAACCTTGTGCGCCGGTGAAACCCGTATCGCCTTTGTCACCTTTCGGACCGATGGGGCCAGTCAATCCGATGACACCCTGCGGGCCAGTCACGCCAATGGCGAGATCAAGCGTATCTGTTTTGCTCGTTCCGTTTCCAGTGCTCACCGTGAGTGTGAACGTGCCCGGGAAATTGGAAACCGCGGCAGGCAGAACCGCGACAAGTTCCTGAACGTTTCCCGCGGCAATTCCGTTGTAGCCGGTGAGGACCAGGTTCAGTTCCCCCATCGTGGGGGCGAACAAGGTGGCAGTTCCGGTAAATGTGGATCCACCAAAGTTCCTTCCGGAAATCAGGAGCACCCCATTGGCGAAGCTCGGTTCGGCTCCCAAAATCGTCAGTCCGTTGGGGGTGGGTCCGCCACTGGCGGCACGCACATTACCCACGGTGCCGGCAGCCAGAAGGCAGCCAATGGCAAGGATTCGAAACGCTTTCGTCGCGAGCCAATCGATGAACGGACGTCTGGCAGACCGGTTGTCTTGCCAACTAGATGTATCGGCGATATTTTGGGATTCTGATGTTTTCATGGTGTTGGATCGGATTGAGAACAATTCTGTCTTTGTAACCCCAATGCGGAAACGAGACGGGAAAAGGTCCAATTATTTGAAAAAGTTTTGAGCGACTTTCCGGGAGGGCCTGAATGACGTACCAAGGGAGAGCGAAGAACAGAAAGGCGACTGCTCCGTCATCGTGCCAGCAAATGATGAATTTGACTGTCGAGCGTCGGAATCAGCACGAACAAACAACTGGTTTAATCACCCTGCCCTCCTGTCGAGTGAACCAACTTGTTCCAAAGCCAATTTCAAAACTGTAGCAGCCGAGGTGAAGAGGCTCTGATCCTGTTGAAGTTTGAGCCTCCCGCCTTCGCCCAGCTACGGCGCGGCACGCGTCACCTCGGCTGCTACGGGGTTTTGCAGTCGCCTCTTCAGATCAGCGATTCTGCTGAATCGCCCGGTAGAGCCACGCGCGCGCGTAGGTCCAATGACGCTTGGCCGTGCTCCGCGAAATGTCCAACGCCAGGGCGGCCTCATCGATATTGAGCCCGGCAAAGAAACGAAGTTTCACCATTTCCGCGACCACCGGCTCTTCCCGCGCGAGACCGTCAAGCGCCTCATGAACCTCCAACAGTTCATCATCATTCGATTCCGCGACAATGTTGAGTTCGTTGAGTTCGACGTGCGTGTGATTTCCCCCGCGCTTGAGGGATCGTTTTCGGCGGGCGTTGTCCACGAGAATGCGCCGCATCGCCTCGGCGGCGGCGGCAAAGAAGTGGCCACGATTCTCCCAATCGTTTCCATCGCCATTCGCTATCCGAAGCCATGCCTCATGCACGAGCGCCGTTGCCTGAAGCGTCTGCCCCGGGGCCTCGCGAGCCATCTTGCTCGCGGCGAGGCGGCGCAATTCATCATAAACCAGCGGCAGGAGTTCTTCGGTGCCGGAACCGGTCTCCTTCAGGGCATGCAGGATTCTGGTGACTTCGTTCATTTGCAGGTGAGGGCGAAAAGCACCGGCGTCGTCTTGGCGGTAAAATCGATGTGCGAGATTTCGACGTCGGGCAATGGATTCTTCCATTCGCTGTGGTAGAAGCGCCAGAGCGGCCCATCAGCCGGAATGCGCCCGGTCCAGGCCAGCTTTGATCGCTCCGTTTGCAGCGGGGTATCGGCACGGTGCAACATCGGCCAAACGTCTCGACCGAGCTGGATTTGAAACTCACGTTTCTCCCCGGTGGAATAGTGGATCCAGTAGCTACCGATCACGTCACGGCTCGGTCTGGCGGAAAGCGCCATGCCATACATCCCGTGGAGGAAGTGAAGCGATTCTGCCTTGCGCCTGATGGCAATACCGGACAGGCGATTGGGAAATTCCTGCGCCTGACGAAGATCTGCATTCTTCCTGCCAGCCAAGCGGTCGCGGTCGTAACCATCGAGAAGGATCGCCCCTCGTACGTCAAACTTGACACCATTAAACTGATGGATCCTGGGATCGAAATCGCCACTGAACTTGCTGTAAGGCTTATCGAAGTGGGAGAACGTCAGATGGTGACCGCCGAAGTTCATTCCCGGCCAGGTTTCGGTCAACAGCTTGTTGTAGTAGGGAGTCAGATCGACCATCTCTTTTGAGGGCGGGAAAAAGCGTTCGCGGATTTCCATTTCCAGATACAGCTTACGGGTTTCCGTTTCCATCCCAAGCGCCTCCAAGACCTGCAGCTTGAGTTTCCGCCGCGTCTTCCCCCGAACCTCAGGCTGCAACTCCAGCGAGGCATTGATCGACTTCAACGCCGCCTCGTATTTCTGATCATGGGATTGTACGATGGCCATTGAGTACCAGGCATTGTGGTTCTTCGGATCCTTTCGAATCAGTTCGCTGATTAGATTGACGGCGTCGCTCTCCTGATCCAGCAACTTCGAGACCTTTGCCCGCCCGGCGAGCACAACCGGATCCGCCGGGGCAAGTTCGGCGGCCCGCCGACTGATCCAATCGGCCAGCGCCCGGGAAATCCGACGTTTGCCGGAGACTTGAGCCATCTGAACGGCAAGGCCGCTGAGTTGCTTTCCCGACTTCGAATCGGATCCCCTCAGTCGCGCGGCCAGATATCGCAGGGCAGGATCTGTTGGTAAGTCCTCAGCCTTGATCCCCTGGAGCTTCTCGAGATGCGGCCGAAACAACTCATAAGCCACCTCCCCTTCGCCACCCTCCCAGATTGCCAAAGCTCTGAGATAGACAGATTCCATGGTCGGCCCGCTGAGCCTTTCAAATTCCGTCAGCGCATTGAGGCAGGCTGCGTATTTGCCCCGGCGCTCCAGCATGTCCGCCTGGGACAGCCACCCTTCGGCCAGGCTCGGATCCAGTTGAATCGCCTGCCGGCCGTACCATTCCGGAAAGCTCTGCCATGGCTTGGTCAGAAACGGCTTCTCCGGCGTTACTTTGGAAGCCAGGCGGGCGAACGCGAGCGCGTTCTCCGGCCGCAGCCTAAGGACCTCTCGCAGACCGTCCGCCTTGTTTTCCGCGAGCAACTGTTCCACGAGATCATCTTCCTTCCGGTCGGAATTCGGCGCGAGGGTCCGCGTTGATCGGTTGGCGGAATACCAACGACCAAAACGGCTGAACCCATCTTTACCGGTCAGATTGGAGAGCCGCTTCAGCATCTCCGCGAGCTCCGTCGTCGGCACCATCTCCAATTGACCTTCTCCGTCCAGTCTCTGTCCGGCAACCGCTTCCGCCAGGGCTCCGAGCCAGACCGGAACCTTGGATTCATCCACCGGCATCGGCCATGTGCGAAGCTTTCCGTCGCTCAGCGAGAGCAGTTCATTGCCACTGGCGCCGATGGCAAAGGCAAGTTCAGCGCCGGACGATTGGTGCCGCATCGGGGGACCCAAGGGTTGCCCGCTTCGCACATGCCACAGCCGCAAAGTTCCCCGAACATCCTTCGTGATGATGTGTTTGGCCTGGCGGTCAAAAATCGCCTCCATAACCGGATGCTCATGAACGAGTTCCGCAACCTGCCTGTGGTTGTCCCGATTCCAAATCAACACCACGCCCGGAACGGAATCCCCAAAGTCCGGACCAGCGACCACAATCTGCCGTCCATCCGGACTGAAGTGTGCCGACCTTAAAAGGAACGGATGAGGGAAGGAATCAAGCCGCTCTCCAGTCGCCACATTCCAAATCTGCACCTCACCCAGTTTGACGGTCAGCAACAGCGTTCCGTCCGGACTGAATTCGCCCCCCGCATTCCGATCAACTCCGACATTGATTCTGGTGATCGATTTTTCCGGATTCTCACTCTTCAGATCCCAAATCTGGACTCGATCCCGGTTCGCAATAAACAGTTTCTGCACCGCCGAATGGACATCCATTGCAAGCACCGGCCCGACGGGGGGAAGTGGCAAGGTGATCGGAGTGCCATCGTCGGCGTTCCAGACCTGTACCTGCCGCTTGGAGGTAAGCGTCACCAGGTGTTCGCCATTGGCGCTCAACTTCGCATGGACAACCGGACTCTTCAGTGACAGGTGCAAGGGCAGCTCGCTCCCATTGAGGTTCCAAAGGAACACCTCGTGGAGATGAACCGCAGCCAATTTTCCGCCGGATGAACTGAAATCTGTCGGGCGCAGTTTCTTATCTGCCACCGTCAGGGTCAGGGGCGGAAATCCACTCCCGGAACCGAGCACCAAAATCTCCCCGTTGCGGGTGCCCACGACGGTTCGCTGCCCATCCGAAAAGACAGCCGGTGGCGAGGCAAGCAGTGGCAAGCGCATTGCCGGGTAGCGGGCCGCCGATTCTCTGGCGTCCCAGCTTCTCACGACTCCATCCGGGGTTTCCGCTCCCGGCTTGTTCCGGTCCATGCTGAATACCCGGTTCCCGTTTCGACTGAAAACCACTTTGCCGATCGATACTCGATGTTGGAGCCGGGCGGTGATCGGAGCCCCGGAAATCGCATTCCAGATTTGCAGCACGCCGTCATCTGTGGTGATCGCCAGACGTTGACCCTCGGGGCTGAATTGAACCGTTCGAAATGGGACCCGGCCGGAGCCACCTTCAGCCAGCCATCGACCGGTCAAGGTTTGATACACAGCGAAGCCATGGTCCGCGTAACGAATGGCGAACCGATCACCCGAAGGCGAAAACACGATATTCGGACTCGTCGGACTGCGGGCGGCAATCGCCCGGGTCAGCTTGGTTTCCGCCAGAATCCTGGTCGTTTTCAAATCACGAATTCTCAAGTAAAAATCATCCACCTGCAGGGCGCTGATTCCCGAGGCGGCATGGATGACGGGATCATGGTTTGATCTGGCATCGGACGATGCCGCGATCAAGACCGCATTGGTGGGATCGAATACCCGGGTGACAACGTTGGATCCCCGGACGATGCCACGACCAACTCCTTTCAGTTTGGCAGTCGGACGCGAGACGCAGATGATCAAGGATTGATCCGCGCTCACCACTGGAGGGAAAACGAGATCCAACTTCTGCTCGCCCGCAATGTGCGCGAACTGCTTCGCCCCCGTGCCGAAATGGTAGGCCATGAAACTGCTTCGATCCCGATCTATTACGACGAGCGTTTCACGCTCCATCGATATAAGTCGCGCAAAGGCCACACCCGCCTGAATGTCGTCCGTGATTCGCCGGCCGGTCGCCACATCATAGTAACGGAACAAACGATCACCAAACCGGGCCAGGAGTCCCGTGCCATCGATGTTCAAATGACAATCGGTGGCCTTGAGATCCTTCGCCTCCAGAGTCGGGGTCATGGCTTTGCCATTGCGCCCATCCCATACCCGCAAGCTGTGATCACCAGCCAGAACTGCCACGATCGGGTGATCGGGTGACCGAAGAGACGCAACAACCCGTCTGACAGGACCGGCAATCTGGATCGCTGGTCCGCTTGCTTGCATCGTCGCCACATTCCAGACACGGATCAATCCTCCTGCCGTGGCAACAACCACATGGTTGCCCTCCCCTACAAAATCCGACGAGATCACCGGATCCTCCATCCCCCATTCCTTTTTCAACTCCAGCGATTCGGCATCCCAAAGCCGCACAGTCTGATCATGGGCGGTCGTCAGAATATGCCGCCCGTCCTCGCTCAGCGTGAAATCACGAACCGCCGCATTGTGCTCCAATTTGAGTTCGGGTTGCAGATCAAAGTTTTGATCCCGCAAGGTGGCGACAATGCTCTGCGCCGCCGGGTGGAATTCGGAATCGGTACGCAATGACCGGGCAAGGTAGCTCAGGCCCTTGTTCGGTTGGCCCCGCTCGAGATGGGCGACACCGGCAACAAAATCAGCACGAGAGAGCGTGGTCTGCAATTTCCGGGCGGATTGCTGGGTCAGCTTGCGCTGTTCCGCCTCGGCAGCCTGTGCTTTCTCGGCATCTTCCTTCGCCGAGGTTGCTATCGTCGTCTGTTGCCTGGCGACCGCGCGGTCGGCATCCGCTCTGAAATACAGAACCGTCATCCCGATGGCGGCAAGGAGCAATACTGCACCCGTTCCGGCAACAGCCACGATCAACCGCCGGTGTCGCCACGCAAACTTTTCCAGCAGATAAAGAGCGGTGGGCGGACAGGCGACCACGGGCCGGTGATCGAGATGGCGGCGAATGTCCTCTGCAAAGGCACTGGCCGTCTCATAACGCCGGGTGCGATCCTTCTCCAGCGCTTTGAGGACAATCCAATCGAGGTCACCCCTGACCTCGCTGATCAGCTGCTCCGGTTCCCGTTGGCGACTTGCCGCCACCGCGGTCGAGGTCCTGCAACTGACACTGATGGCCAGACTGGGTTTGGTTGCCTCATTCTCCCTGATCAACTTCTGCATCCCCTGGACCCCGACCCGCTTGAGCTCCTCTCGGCTGATGGGCGTCTCGCCGGTCAGCAGTTCATACAGCAGCACTCCCAACGAATAGATGTCGGTCCGAGTGTCGATGTCCAGGCCGCTCATTTCCGCCTGTTCGGGGCTGGTGTACAGGGGAGTGCCAATCATCTGGCCGTAGGCGGTGAACAGGGATTTTTCCGTCAACTCCTGGTTGATCGCTTTGGCAATGCCAAAATCGATCACTTTCGGCACCGGGATTCCATCATGCAATGTCACAAGGACGTTCGT
>CALBIE010000611.1 GCA_937893495.1 uncultured Verrucomicrobiales bacterium
AATCATTGCCCGCAAGGCCACGGTTTACATCGGAAATACCCCGGTTTTTTACTGGCCGAAATACGTTCGCAGCCTCGAACGGCATTCGAATTTCTGGGTCGTGACGCCGGGTTATCGCAGTTTGTTTGGTCCGTTTCTGCTTACGTCGTATCACTGGATACCCAACGACTGGTTCAGCGGCGCGGCGCATCTGGACTATCGTCAAAAGCGCGGTATCGGGGTTGGGCCGGATATCAAGCTCGATCTCGGTCGCTGGGGCAAAACGGATTTCAAAGGCTACTACACTCGCGACGACAAGCCGGGCACCAACACCCTGACTCAGGTAATGGAACCCGATCGCGGGCGCATTTATTTCACTCACCAGGCTAACATCCGCACGAACTTCACGGTGAAGGCCGTCGTCCGGCATCAGAGTGACCCGTTCATCATCCGCGACTTTTTCGAATGGGAATATCGTGAGAACATCCAGCCCAGCTCGTTCCTTGAGGCAAATTATTTGTGGGATAACTACAGTCTCAACGTTCTGGCCATGCCGCGCATCAATGACTTCTACGAGCGGGTCGAGCGGTTGCCAGACGTCAAATTCAATGCCATGCGCCAGCAGCTTGGCGTCACTCCGCTCTATTACGAGAGTGAAAGTTCCGCCGGTTATTTCAGCCATGAGTTTCAGGACAACGTCCGTCCGGACTTCAAGGCCTGGCGCGCGGATACCTACCATCAAATCGTCCTGCCGAAGTCTTTGTTCGGCTGGCTGAACGTGACTCCGCGAGTCGGAGGAAGGTTCACCTCGTATGGCGAGACGGAAGGCGGCTTCGTTGGTCCGGAGGCGGACCGTTGGGTATTCAACACCGGTGCCGAATTGTCGTTCAAGCTCTCTCGGACGTGGGCCGATAAGGATTTGCAGTGGTTCAAGTCCCGGGGGGTGCGACACATCATGGAACCGTCGCTTAACTACGTCTTCATCCCGTCGCCAAACAAAATTCCGCCGGAACTGCCGCAATTCGACTCCGCTATTCCCAGTCTGCGCCTGCTGCCGATTGAATTCCCAGAGTTCAATTCCATCGATGCCGTCGATAGCCAGAACACAGTTCGATTCGGGCTTCGCAATCACTTCCAGACCAAGCGCGATGGCAAGGTGGATACCCTGGCCAGATGGAATATTCTGACCGATTGGCACATGAAGACCCGGCCCGATCAGGAGACGTTTTCCGATGTGTTCTCCGACCTCGACTTCAAGCCGCGCGAATGGCTCACACTCACCTCCGAAGCCCGCTATGACATTGATGCCGGAGTGTTTCAAATCGCCGATCATCGAGCCACAATTGCACCTCAGGATTTTTGGAGTGCTTCACTCGGGCATCGTTACGTCCGGAGCGACCCTGCCTTTGGAGGCGTCGGTGCCGGGCATAATCTCTTCCTTGCCAGTTTTTACTATCGCCTGAACGAAAACTGGGCGTTCCGCGTGTGGGAACAGTTCGAGACCCGCGACGGCACGCTGGAAGAACAAAGTTACGTAATATATCGCGACTTCCGCAGTTGGGTCGGCGCACTCACGCTCCGAATGCGCGACAACCGGGGCGCAACAGCCGACGATATCACCATCGGCTTCACCTTTTCACTCAAGGCCTACCCGCGTTTCGAACTCGGAAGCGACCGCCACAATCCAGCTTACCTGATCGGCGGTTGAAAACTGATCCGATCGTGTCGGTCTGGATTGCAGAACCAGTCCGATTCGCACCGCGCGTTCCCAATTCCCAATTCCCAATTCCCCGTTCCGCATTCCGAATTGCCTCATTTGTCTCCGGCAAAAAACTCGGCGACGACCGGTCGATGATCCGATGCCTCCAGCCATCCCGGAATGGAGGCCACGTAAGATCCTTCCGCGATCCACTCCCGCTCCATGCCTCGACTCGCCAGTAAATAGTCGAACCGCGAGTAACTGTCCTGCTGTAGGTAATAATAGGTCCAGGTCACGTCACTGTTTCCGCTTCTCGCATCACCAGCGGCAACATCACGTTCGCCCGGGCGCAAATCACACAACATCTTTTTACGACCGCCAACCAAGAGTTTGATTGGTTTTGAATCTGGCGTGTCGTTCATGTCTCCGGCAACCAACACGTTCGCGTCGGCGTCCCTCTCAAACAACTCCGCGAGTCTTTTGCGGAGAACCACTGCTTCCGTCAGGCGAATTTCAGACTCATCCCCGAACGGCACCGGTCGTTTCGATTTAAAATGCACGTTAAACAACGTGAAACGGTAGCCCGCGTTTACTTCAATCTCCACTTCCAACAATCCGCGCTTGACCCGCTGGCGCCTGCCTTCAATCAGGAAAAAATCATTCGTATGCGACACGCGACGTACAATGGGAAACCGGCTGAGCACGGCCAGGTGAATTGCTTCGTCGTTCCCCTGCTCCCATGTCCAATGGGGGTAACGCAGGCCCATCGTGTTCAACTGTCCACGCAATGCCTCAACTGCATTCGTCGAACCCATCTCCTGCAGAATCACGACATCCGCATCAACCGCCTTCAGACTGGTCGCCACCGCCGCACACGATTCGGGGGATTTCACACGACGACCGGGCACGGGTTCGGTCAGGTAGTTTTCCACATTATAGGTCGCGACGGTAAAGCGTTCCGCCGCAACGCCTGCGCTGGCGAAAAGAAGAATTCCCCAATAGAGACCGACATAAACCGGCTTCCTCATCGTTCTGGTATTGAATGCCGGCAGGCCGACGGCAGCAAGAATTATCCACAGCCATTTGGCAAACCGGGACACTCCTGCTACTGTTCAGTCGATGCTGATCGACGAAGAATCTACGCCCGCGCCAGAGGCCCCGGCCAATCCTCCGGCCAATCCGGCACCATTGCATGACGTTCAGAAGCAACCGGACAATCGCCAATTACGTATCGACAAGGTGGGTGTGCGCGGGCTGCGTTTTCCTATTCAAATCAAGGACAAGGCCCACGAATTTCAGAATACCATCGCCACCATTGGCCTGTTCGTGGACCTGCCCAAGGAATTCAAAGGCACCCACATGAGCCGGTTCATTGAAGTGCTCAATGCCCACGGCTCTATCGTTCATGTCGAAAGCATCCCCGAGATTCTCACGGCGATGCAACAGCGACTGCACTCGGACAACGCGCACCTCGAGATGGAGTTTCCCTTCTTCCTCACCAAAAAGGCACCGGTGACCGGCAAAGAAGGAGTCCTCGATTACACAGCCCGTTTCGAGGCCAACGCCGCTGGCACAGAAATCGATTTTGTCCTCACGGTGATCGTGCCCGTCACCACGCTGTGCCCGTGCTCGAAAACTATTTCCAAATATGGCGCCCATAACCAGCGCGGGCAGGTTACCGTTCAGATTCGTTCAACCAAATCGGTCTGGATTGAGGACCTCATCGAACTTGTCGAAAAATCCGCCAGCAGCGAGTTGTATTCACTGCTCAAGCGACCGGACGAAAAATTCGTCACGGAGAGAGCCTACGAGAATCCGGTCTTCGTCGAGGACCTCGTTCGCAACGTCGCTGTCAAGCTCAACGCGCATGAAGACGTGACCTGGTACAAGGTCGAGGCGGAGAACTTCGAGAGCATCCACAATCACAACGCCTACGCCTGCATCGAAAAAGGCTGAAGAACCCATCGCCTGATCAATTTGAGACTGCCCACTTCACGGGAATTCTGTTCTACGACGCGCGCCAAAAAACCGGCGACGGTGAGCGAGCAATTCGCATTGTGAATTGGCGCGCGGAATTCATTCCGCTTCAGCCCGCTCTTGTAATCACGATTTCCGAACAGATTCACGCCTTTTGGCAGGCCGCGTTGAAGCCGACTAACCCGAATGGCGCCAGCTTAAGCGGGTTGGTCGGTGAAAAGACGCGGGAAAAATTGAATGCGGAGAGCCCCGATGAAGTTTAGTTTTCGTGCTAACAAAAACAC
>CALBIE010000612.1 GCA_937893495.1 uncultured Verrucomicrobiales bacterium
GATCATTCGGATAATTCTCTATTGTCATCCTTACGCCAAAAGCAAAGGATAATGCCTGCTTACCACTATGAAACAGGATTCGATAGAACAGCGGTTGGTCATCTGCGCAATGCTGACGGGACTCGGGACGTCACTGGCTGCGGCGACGCCTGATTACGTCGCGTGGGTGAAGACGGACCCTAAGCCTGATTGGATCTGGAGCGCAGAAGGTCCGCGAGTTCATCAACAAATTTATCTTCGTAAGCAGTTCGAGTTGCCAGGCGACGCGAAAAGCGCTCGCATTTACACCACCTGCGACAATGCCCTCGTCCTGTACATCAATGGCAAATCCGCCGGGGCCACCGACTGGTGGTATGACCCGATTGAACAGGTCGATGCGAAGCTGCTGCAGAAAGGCAAAAATATCATCGCCGCAGACTGCAAGGACGCGGGCGGCATCGCCGGCTTTCTCTTCAAACTGGAAATCGAGCTGACCGACGGCAAAAAGTTGATCATCCGAAGCGACACGAATTGGAAGGCGTCTGCCGAGGCCGGAGCGGAATGGAGCGGGGTCGCCTTTGATGATTCAAACTGGAAAACGAAACTGGTTTCACACGGCGCGCTCGGGACGGGTCCCTGGGGTTTTCCATTTGTTGGCGAGGGCGGTTCCCGCAAAGTTGTGGCACAGGTCGTGAAAGCGGTTCCCAAGACCGGCGCCACTAATAAGGAAGGGCTCGATTTTTTCGAACGCAAGATTCGCCCGGTTCTGGCGGAACGCTGCTACGGCTGTCATTCCGCAAAGGCGATTGCCGAAAACAAACTCAAATCCGGACTGCAACTGGACACCCGCGAAGGATTGCTGACCGGAGGAGATCGTGGACCGGCACTGGTCGCCGGCAAACCGGGTGAAAGCATCCTGCTCAAGGCCATCCGGCAGTCGGGCAAATTGAAGATGCCACCCAAAGGCAAATTGCCGACCGGGGTTGTGGCTGATTTTGAAAAATGGATCGCCATGGGCGCGCCCGATCCGCGCGATGGCAAACCGGTCATGGTGCTCGGTGACCTCGTGGACATCTCCGAAGGCAGGCAGCACTGGGCGTTTCAGCCATTGAGCAAACCCACGCCGCCAAAGGTGCGCGATGTCGAGTGGATCCGAAACGACGTGGACCGATTCATTCGCGCGCGTCAGGAAAAAGTGGACATAAAACCCAACGCGGCTGCGGGCCATCGCACATTGATTCGTCGCGCCTGCTTCGACCTGATTGGTCTGCCACCGACGCCGGAACAGGTGGATACCTTCGTGACCGCTGCGGACAAGAATTTCAAATTGGCCTATCAGTCGCTGATTGATGAACTCCTCGCCAGCCCGCATTACGGCGAGCGCTGGGCAAGGCACTGGCTCGATCTCGCGCGGTTCGCCGAGAGCAATGGCTACGCATTCGACAAGGATCGCCCCAACTCGTTTCGCTATCGCGACTGGGTCATCAAGTCATTGAATGACGGAATGCCTTACGACCGGTTCATCCGGATGCAACTGGCCGGCGATTTGTTGACGACCGCGAATCAACCCACGTCGGCAGGGGCTCAGAACGCGCTCGATACGATTTCTGCCACAGGCTATCTCGTGGCGGGTCCGTACACGACGCAGCAGACGCAGAAGGAACGCGAACGCAGCCGCTACGAACAATGGGATGACATGGTTCACACGCTCGGGACATCCCTGCTGGGACTGACGGTGGGTTGTGCTCGTTGTCACTCGCACAAGTATGACCCCATTGCTCAGACGGATTACTATCGGTTGGCCGCGATTTTCGCCGACGTGGGATTCGCTGACACCACCGTGAATCTCAAGCCCGAAGCCTACCAGGCCGCGCGCGATGCCTACAACAAGGCTCATCTACCACTCACCGCAGCCAGGGCAAAAAACGAAAAAGAAGTCCTTGGTCCGCTGTTCGAAAGATGGATTGCCGAGCGCGAAGCAAAACCGGAACCGATCGCCAGTAGTCCGTGGAGTTTTATCGGCCCCTTCAAGGCGAAGGATGTGAATGAAGCTTTCGCGAAGGTGTTTGAACCGGAACACGATTGGGACATCACGAAATCGTATGGGAAGGACAAGGCGAAGTTGGACTGGAAACCTCAACCGGATTGGATGGACGGAAAGGCGCGCAACGATTTGAAGGGCGCCAATTCCGCGTTCTATCTTTATCGGACCATTGAGTCACCGACCGCACAGTATCTTTCCCTTTCACTCGGCGCGGACGAGGGCATCAAACTCTGGGTCAACCAGTTTGAAGTCGTTGCCAAACGTCAGGCCGGCCCTGCCAAGGCGGATCAAATCAAAGCTGAACTGCCGTTGAAGCAGGGCCGCAACGAAATCCTGATGAAAATCGCCAACGGTGGTGCCAATGCCGGATTCTATTTCCAGACGAAACCGTTGACACCCGCCAAAGAAATCGCGGCCATCCTCAAGATTCAGCCGGACAAGTGGAACAAGAAGCAGCGGGAGACAATGCTTAATCGGTTCAAGCCGTTGAACGACGAATGGCTGAAGCTCGACGCCAGCGTCAACATTCATCAGCGCGACAAAAACCCCAAACCGGAATTGACGCCGGTGTATGCGGCGAGCGTTCGTGGAACGACCTACAACTTTGGCGAAGACCGTTTCAAGGTACACTTTCTCAATCGTGGCAATCCCGATCAAAAACGCGGATTGGCCGAGCCCGGTTTTTTGCAGGTGCTGATGAACAAGGAAGGCGATCCGTGGTTCCAAGGCAGTGGCAAGGAATCGAAACCAGCCCGACTCGCACTGGTGGATTGGTTGACCGATACGAAAGCCGGCGCCGGTCCCCTGCTCGCCCGCGTGATGGTGAATCGACTATGGAACCACCATTTCGGACGCGGCATCGTAGCATCGGTGAGCGACTTCGGCACGCGCGGTGATCCGCCAACTCATCCTGAACTGCTCGATTGGCTCGCCGGCGAACTCATTCGTCACGACTGGCAATTAAAACCGATTCATCGGCTGTTGATGACCAGCAGCACCTATCTTCAAGCCGGCGAACCCAACCCGAGCGCCGCGAAATTGGATCCCGACGATTTGTTATGGTGGCGACGGAACTCGCGGCGACTGGAAGCTGAAGTGATCCGCGACTCCCTGCTGACTGTCAGCGGCAAACTCGATACAAAAATGTTTGGTCCGGGTTCGCTCGATGAGAAGACGCCGCGCCGCAGCGTTTATCTGACAATGAAGCGCAGTCAATTGACCCCGTTGCTTCAGTTGTTCGACGCGCCGGATGCGATGCAGAGTGTCGGCAGTCGCGAGGAAAGCACCGTCGCCCCCCAGGCGCTCACGCTGCTGAATTCGCCGATGATTCGCGAATGGGCGGGTGCCTTCGCAAAACGGATGCGCCCGGACGCCAAAACGTCGGTGCCCGACGCCATTGTCAAAGCGTATCAGACGGCGCTCACGCGTCCACCCACGCCGCAGGAAAGAGAATCCATGACCGAGTTCGTGAAGGCGCAGGCCACTGCACGTGGCGGTGATTTGAAGGCGGAGGACGCGGCGTTCCACGACTTCTGCCATGTGCTCCTCTGCATGAATGAGTTTGTGTATGTGGACTGATGATTAGCCACGGATGAACCCAGCGCGGCCGAACCTCAACCACTCCCTCTCCTCCATCCGAATGGAGGAGAGGGCCGGGGAGAGGAGGTTTCCTGGTGGTGCCCCTTTCTCCTCGTTCCTCTCCCCACTCCTGCGTCGCGGGGAGAGGATGCCAGTGCAACACTCAAATCTTTGTCGTGGCGGCAACGATTCGCGTGATTGTATTACAGATGCACACGGATGATGATGGCAAAATATCGGGGCATTGCCCCTTGGTCCGAAACGATGCAGCAAAGAAACCATTAATGAAAACAAATCGGCACGAATGGAAGAGACGGCATCGGTCACCCGAACGCGTGGGTTGGCAACCGGCGCGCGTGGGCAGGCGAGACGCCTGCGCTACGGGGTTCGGGGGCACCGTCGGCAGTTCATCAGTCGATAAGCGTCACCAAGCGGGAAAGCAGCTTGTATCAGCTCGACTTTATTAGCGAACATCAGCGTCTATTAGTGGTTGAAAGAACGAATAGTTATTAAAGCAATGAACGATCCAAAAAACGATTTCCTCCAGTCCCGACGCCGGTTCTTCGAGCAGGTGGGCCTTGGCGCGGGCTCGCTCGCTCTCGCAAACCTGTTGCAGAGTGAAGGGCTGGTCTCGGCAACGAGCACGAATCCATTGCGCCCGCGTTACTCCCATTTCGGCAGCCGAATCAAATCGGTCATCTGGCTGTTTCAGACCGGTAGCCCATCGCAAGTGGATACGTTTGATTACAAACCCGAACTCGGAAAACGGAACGGCCAACCCCTGGCGGGAGCTGATCCCAAGACTGGTTTCTTCACCACCAGCGGCAAGTGCCTCAAGTCTCCGTTCGAATTCAAGCAACACGGGCAATCCGGCGCGCAGACTTCAGAGATTTTCCCATTCATCTCGCAGCATGTGGACGACATCGCGTTTCTCTACTCGTGCTATTCGCAGTCGAACAATCACACGCCGGCGATGTTGGAAATGAATTCCGGCATGATTCGCCAGGGTTTTCCCAGCATGGGCAGTTGGATCACCTACGGGCTCGGCAGCGAGAACGAAAACCTGCCGGCCTACGTCGTCATGCACGGCACCAAACCGCGTGGCGCGGACCCCATCTGGTCATCCGGTTTTCTGCCATCCGTCTATCAGGCGACCGCGCTGGATCCGCGCCAGGCGAAACCCATTGCCAATCTCGATCGCCCGAAGGATTTGAGTCAACCGCAGCAACGCGCCCTGCTGGACGCGCTCCGCACCGCCAACAAGCGGCACGCCACCGCGCGCCCGTTTGATCGGGATCTGACGGCGCGGTTGGAATCCTTTGAACTGGCCTACCGCATGCAGACCACGGCGCCGGAGGTCTTCGATGTGTCACGTGAACCCGAGCACATCCGGGAAATGTACGGACTCAATCGCAACGAATCCCGCGATTACGGCAAGCAATGTCTCATCGCCCGCCGCCTCATCGAACAGGGTGTTCGCTTTGTGCAAATCTTCGCCGCCTGCCCGAACACACCCGGCGGCGGTGTCGGTGATGTACCGTGGGATGGTCACAGCGACATCAACGCGAACCACCGCGCCTGTGCCGCCACAGTCGATCAACCGACCGGCGCATTGCTGGCTGACTTGAAGGCTCGTGGCATGCTCAATGACACGCTGGTCATCTACGGCGGCGAGTTCGGCCGCACCTCCGATTCACAGGGCGCGAACGGCCGCGATCACAATCCACACGCCTACACAACGTGGATGGCCGGCGGCGGAATCAAAGGCGGCACGAAGTACGGCGCGACCGATGAATTCGGCTACAAGTCGGTGGAGAAGAGAGTCAGCGTGCATGACATTCACGCCACCGTTCTTCACCTGATGGGCATGGAACACACGAAACTGACCTATCGCTTCAACGGCCGGGATTTCCGCCTGACCGACGTGGCCGGCGAAATCATCCACGATATTCTGGCCTGACGTTTGCGCATTTTGCATGCGACTGTCGGGGCGGGTGAATGCCGCGTTCCTGGTCGCAGTCTGAATACCACCGATCTGTAACTGCGAAATGAACATCCTCTCGCGCAAACGTTTGGCCGGACAATTGACGATGCCTGACCGCCGACGGTTTCTCCAATCGATCTCAGCCGGGGTCATGGGTAGCAGCCTGGCGGAAATACTGACGGTCGAAGCGTTGGCAAAGGGCACCACGCCAAATGCCGCCGCAAGGCAGGTGCTCGTGGTTTACGAGGAGGGTGGCATCAGTCAGATGGACTCCTGGGATCCCAAACCCGACGCACCGGTCGATCATCGGTCGCCCTTCAAACCGATTCCAACCAACGTGCCGGGAGTTCATTACTCATCCCTCCTTCCCCGAACAGCCCGTATCGCCGACAAGTTGGCCGTCGTTCGTTCGATGACCACGACGACCTCCAGCCCGTCGCATCCCGGAGGATGCCAGGAGTTTTTCAAGGGCTGCCGTTTTCAGGATGCGCCCGGTTTTCCGGACATTGGATCAATCGTCGCGGAGTTGCTGGGAACCGATTGTCCGCAGTTGCCCGGCTACATCTTCTGTCCCGGCGCGAACATGCCAAACGCCATCACGACGACCGGCTTTCTTCCGGCCCACCGCGCCCCGTGGAAGCTCGGCACCAAGGGCCTTGGTGAAAACGTCGCGACACCGGACTGGAAGGTGCGTTCACTGGAACCCCTGCCGGGCCTCAACGCCGGTCGCTTCGACGACCGTCAGAAGCTGCTGAACAAACTGGACGAATCGCCATCCGCAAAAACAGAGGTAGCGCAGGTGATGAAGCGTTACTCCGAAAACGCGCTCGACCTGTTGCTCAGCCCGAAGGTGCAGTCAGCGTTCGACCTGTCAACAGAATCCGGAAAGACCCGCGATCGATACGGGCGGGACCATCGCGGTTGCTGCTACCTGATGGGGCGCAAGCTGATTGAATCGGGCGTTCGGTTCGTCACCGTCACCGTCATTCAACCACCAGACCTCGTCAATCGACCCAACTACGGACAACCGAACGGTGTCTTTCTCAACTGGGATCATCACGAAGGCATTTATGCCAACGGTCCATGCGGTGGCCCGCAGGGAATGAACAATCAGGAACGCTACGGACTGCCGCACCCGATCATGATGCCAAGTCTCGACCGTTCTTTCAGCGCGCTGATTGAAGACATGGATCAGCGCGGTCTGCTGGATGAAACGCTCGTCTGCTTTGTCACCGAGATGGGACGAACGCCCCGCCTCAACAAGTGGGGTGGCCGGGATCACTGGGGTCGGGCCATGTCGCTGGCATTCGCCGGTGCCGGAGTGCCGGGAGGCGCGGTCATCGGCGCTACCAATCGAGAAGGCGGCGACGTCACCGATCGGCTGTACAACCCGAAGGATTACGCGGAAACAATCTACCGCAAGCTCGGCATCAACACATCACGGGCAATTGACAAACCCAATGGCGTCTCCATCAACCTGACCGAGGGAGGTCAACCCATCCGGGAACTTTTCTAATTCAATTCGGATTCCAAAATGAAAACTCGATTCATCCTCATTGCCCTCGCGTTCGTTTGCAGCATCATCGCTTCCGCGGCCGACACGACTAATACCGCAACGGTATGGAAAGCCGCCGTGGCCACGGCCGTCATTACACCGCAGCGCCCCATGCTGATGTCGGGTTATGCGGGACGTCGTTCGCCCGCGACGGGAAAGGATCAGGATCTGTTCGGCAAGGCCCTGGCCGTTGCGGACGACAGCGGTAATCGAGTCGTCTTCATCACGCTGGATTTGATCGGCGTCATCGACAAGCTCCGCGCGGATGTTTCGGCCCGGCTGCTCGAAATGCACAAACTTCCGGGCCATGCCCTCGTCATGAACGCATCGCATACTCATTGCGGTCCCTCATACGGCCGGGACGATGCGAAGGACTATTATGACCAACTGGTGGAATCACTCGTCAGCATCGCGGACAAGGCGCTGAAAAATCTCAAGCCGGCGCACCTGAGTTACGCCCACGCCAAATGCGGATTCGCGATGAATCGTCGCACGCCGACCGACAAGGGTTATCGCAATCATCCCAACCCGAACGGCCCGGTGGACCATACCGTCCCCGTCCTGCGCGTGTCCGATCCGGATGGCAAACTGCGCGCGGTGATGTTCGGCTATGCCTGTCACAACACGTCCGTCGGCTACCTTCGCTGGCTCGGGGATTACGCCGGCTTCGCACAGGAGTATCTGGAAAAGGATCATCCCGGCGTCACTGCGATGTTTCTGATGGGTTGTGGCGGCGATCAAAACCCGTATCCGCGCGGCACGGCGGAATGGGCGGCGAAGCACGGTCGTTCACTTGCCACGGCCGTGGAAGCCGCTCTTGAAGTCACTCAAAGGACATTTTTTCACCAGCAGGCCATCAAAGGCCCGCTGCGGTCGGTGCTGGAAACCGTCGATCTGGAATTCACTCCGGCGAATCGCGAACCCTTCCCTTACCCGGTTCAGGTTGTTCAATTCGGCAATGACCTGTCCATCGTCACACTCGGCACGGAGGTGGTGATCGATTACGTCCTGCGGCTGAAACGCGAACTGGGCAAGCCTGACGGCCCGGTCATCTGGGTGGCGGGTTACTCGAACACTTACGCCGGTTACATTCCGAGCAGGCGGGTTCTTCAGGAAGGCGGATACGAGGCGCAGAGTCGGCCGTGGAAACCGGAATTGGAAGAACGCATCATCAAGCAGGCGCACGAACTCTTCGGTCAGTTGAACAAGTGACGTCGATGGCGTCTTATTTGAATGTCATCGTACGCCGCCATCGATCATACGACTGCCAAAAGGTCGCGGCATCGGTCAGCGAACTCCCGGAGGTGGGCCGCCCATCCACGGTACCGTAACCCAACCGCTTGAGAAACGGCAGGGCCCGAAGGGCATCGAGATTCAAATTATGCGGCATGCCACGCGGTGGATGCGGAAGTATCAACGTCTCCAATTGCATGCAATTGCCAAGGGCTGAAACGTCGGCGAGATAGTTGCATCCGGCCAGTTCCAACGTCTTCAACGGAGCACCGGACAAGGGCTCCACGCTCGTGATGGGCGTCCGATTCAAGGACAGGATTCTCAGTGGCATCCCCCGCAATGCATCCAGGGTCTGGATCAACGTGATATCAAGCGCGAGTTCCTCCAGCAGCATTCCCCGGAGGGGTGACAGGTCGCCGACCCTGGTGTTGTTGATTCGGAGCCACCGGAGCGGCATTCCGTACAAGGGTGAGATGTCGGAGATATTGCTGCGCTCGACACCCAATGTTTCAAGCTTCATGCCGCGTAACGGAGACAGGTCGGCAACCAGGGTCCCGGACACAAACAACTTCTTCAGCGGCAGACCGGCCAAAGCCCCGATGTCGCTCACCGGACATTCGCCGATGTTCAGAATTTCAACCGGCATCCCCTTGAGTGGCGACAAGTCGAGCGTACCCAAACCCACGAGATCAATTTGTCTGAGCGGCATCCCGGCCAGAGCAGCCAGATTGGTAATGCCCGAGCCAGTCGCGCGAAAGATCTGCAACCGGGCGGACTTGGCCAATGGCGTCAGGTCCTTCACCTCGCGACAGTCTGTGATTTCGAGGAGCTCCAGTGGCATTCCCGCCAGCGGCCCGAGATCGTTGATGCCGGTTCGCCCGCAGCGGAGTTCCTTCAACGGAATGCCCTTGAGCGGCACCAAACTAGCGACAGCTCCTTGAAACAGGTCGAGATGGTCGAGCGGCATTCCCTGCAAGGGCGACAGATCAGACACTTTTGAATCCTTGAGGAACAACGCGCGGAGTTTCATGCCGCGCAAGGGTTCCAAGCTGGTGATTCCGGGATTGTAATCCAGATTGAACTGATCGACCGGAAGGTCACGGAGCGGTTCGACGCTGGTGATCTGAGTACTCTCGAGGTTTATCCATATCCCCTTGCGCCAGCCGTACGGGGACACGCCGATGCGGTTGACGATGTCATTGGGCTGGCCACGTCCCTTGAGAAACTCCCTTGCCGCCTTCACACGGACCAACAGTTCCGCGTCGAGATTTGCAAGGGCACCGCGAACGGCGCGTTCCTCGGCGAACCGGCCCTGGGATTTCATGAGTTTCGCCAGTTTGTCGAGGTGCCGGCGCTCCAGTCTTCCTTCCATCTCCACGACCTGTGACAGTTCGCGGGTCAGTTCGAGGTTGGCCCCGGTTTCGGCATGGTTTGGATCCAGTTTCGCCGCCTCCTCGAACGCCTCGACAGCCTCGGCAAACCGGTTTTTAGCCTGCAACACATCGCCGCGCATCCGGTGCAGGGAAGCGCGGCCGGGCATCATCGTCAGACACTGGTCCAACCGCTCCAGCGCCGCGTCAAACTTCCCCTCGGCCACCAACGCCCGCGCATCCTCCTCGAACAACGGCAACGCCGTGCGCAACTCGACCAGCGCGGCTTCGGCCGTCCGGCGTTGTTCGGCCACTCGCAAAAGGAACCCCGCCGCCACGACGTGCAGCAGCACGGCAACAATGACGGCCGCCTTGTTCCGCGCGATCATCAGACCGATCTGCCGGAACAAACTCGGTCGTTGGGCGGACGTGGAATATCCACGTAGCCAGGCCTCGATGTCCTCCTGAAACGCCTCGACGCTTTGATAACGCCGCGTCGGCTCGACCGCCATTGCCTTCATCACGATGTCTGACAGCGCACCAGGAATTTTTTGCCCCGGGCAATGCCGCAGACGAAAATCCGGTTTGACCACCACATCCAACTCCTCGTCGCGGCGACTGCTGTTGAACGCGGTCGGCGGCGCGAAATCGCCACTCGCCACCCGACTGAGCAGATCCTTGAGATTCCTTCCGCTGACCGGCGGATGCAATGTGAGGACGCTGTAGAGAATGGCACCCAGCGCGAATACATCTGAGCGGGCATCGATGTCATTGATGCGGCCTTCCGCCTGTTCCGGTGCCATGTATTGTGGCGTGCCCATCACGGCACCAGCCATCGTCAGCCCGCTGCCGAAATCGATCAGACCGGAAGCCGTCATCGCGCCCTCGGCATCACCATCAAACTCAATGCCACTTTCCGGGACCTCCTCCTGCTGTCCTAGCAGTTTTGCCAACCCCCAATCCATCACCAGCACTTCGCCGAATTCGCCCACCATGATGTTGGCCGGCTTGAGGTCGCGGTGCACAATCAATCGGGCGTGGGCGAAGCCGATGGCGTCGCACACCTTCATGAACACCGTCAGCAGGCGGCTCAACGGATATTCGCGCACCACGTCCGGTTCGCCCTTCTTCAATCCCGAGATGATTTCCTGCAACGTGCGGCCATGCACTTTTTTCATCGTGTAAAACGGTCGTCCCTCGAGGTCCGTCCGCAACGCGTGCATGGGCACGATGTTCGGATGCTCGAGTTGCGCGAGCACCTGCGCTTCGATGAAGAAGCGGTTGACCGCCTCCTGCGATTCCAACGCCTCCGGATGCATCACCTTCAGCGCGACGGAGCGGCCGGTCTGCACCTCTTCCGCCGCGATGACCGCGCCCATGCCGCCGGCGGCAATAAACCCTTCCAGGCGGAAGTCTGGATGATTCAACTGCGAGTTAAAGTCGGTATCTTTCACTTGTTCGCGTCCCGTTTCTTCCAAAATCTGTCAACCGAATCGACGCGCGCGAAACCTCGCCCCGCCTGATAAACCACATTTCGCTTCATTCCGACGGCCAGTTTTTTCAGGGTTGGATGATTCCGCAGCACATCAATATCCGATGCATCGGCCGGAACAGACAAATCCGTCAATCCGCGCACCTCGAGCAGCGGCGAAAGGTCATGGATTGTTTTGCACCCGTGCAGCAACAGTTGCCGGATTCGCGTTCCCTTCAAGGCCTTCAGGTCAGACACCTTGGTGTAGCTCAGGTCAAGACAATCGAATTGTTTTCCGGCCAGCAGTGAAACATCTGAAAACGGGCTCTCCGTCACCGTCAGAAAACGCAAAGGCAGTTCCGCCAGCGGGCCAAAATCCACGATTCCGCTCCCGACCAGCCACAAGGTCGAGATGGGGTTTCCCCGGACGAATTCCAGGTTCGAAGCGCGGGTGTGATTCATCGACAGCTCCCGCAATTTGCCTGAAGCCAATGATTGAAAGTCCACGGCGGGAATCGTGGAAACATGTAACACCTCCAACTCGGCACCACCAATCGGTGCCAGGCTTTTGACTCCCGAATCAGCCATGTACAAATTCCGCAGGGGAGCATCAGCGAGGGCGGCGACCGAGGTCAGCTCGTGGCAGCCCTGCAACACGATGGTGGTCAACGGCGCCCCCGCGAGCGGCCCCAAGTTCGTGACCGACGTCCCTTGCAAAATGAGGTTTTTAAGGGGCAACCCTTTCAACGGCCCCAAATCTGTCACCCGTGAGCCCTGAAGATCGAGGAGCTCGATTGGCGACTGTTTCAACGGTCCAAGATTCTCCACCTTGGTCCCGTTGAGGTAGAGCGCGCGTAAGGGCGCGCCTGCCAAGGGTGATAAATCTGCGACGGGCGTTCGCCGCAGGAATAGTCGTTGGAGTGGCGCGCCCTTCAACGGCCGCAAATCGGCCACCTGTGTGTCGTCCAGATTCAGATACTCAATCGGGATGCCACGCAACCAGGAAAGGTCGGACACTTTCTGCCGGGAAATGCTCAGGCTGACCAATCCTTCCACCCCAAGTTCAAGCCGGTCGGCAATTTCCCGCAGACACCCGTTCTTCAGCATCTCACCTTGCAGACTCGACACCAGAGCTTCGCGCCCGTCGCGCCCTTCCGCCTGGATTCGGCGATTCAGATCCGACCGCAACGTCACGACCTGCTCGTCCAGTCCGGCAAGGCGTGTCGCATCCGCCTCGGATAACCCTTTCCGCAAGTCGGCCACCGGCATTCGGAGCGGGTTGGCGAGGTACAACTGCTGCACCTCCTCGTCGGACAACGCCCGCCCGAAGACACGCGCCTCCTCAATCTCACCGGCGAAAAACCGAGCCGTCTCTTTGCCCGCGTTTTTCGCACCCAGCTCCACTTTCCAGGCTCCGGCCTCATGTTCCTCTATCACACCTCGCGCATTGTCCGAGACGTTCGAGCGCACCGAATTTGTGCCATTCATGAAGAGTGAAACGCCGATCTGCCGATCCATTCGCAACACAACCTGCACGACACCCGTCAGGCCAGGTTCGATCGTGGTGGCATTAAACGCAACCACCCTCGGCGGACGGCCGTGCTGATGCATCACCGTGAATTCATCTTTCCGTCGCCCAAAACCGATGCTTTCAAACACCGGCCCGCGAAACGCGTTCAGGGTGAAGATGCCGCCCGCGTTGGTGTCGGCAATCGGGAGGCGCAACCACACCTCCATCGTCTTGTCCGCGATGGCGTTGGTGAACGCCCGGCTGACCGCAAAATCGCCATCGCCATCCAGACGCAACACCCCGTCGGCGATGACGGCATCACCCCGGAGATCCAGTGTCTGCCCCTCGCCGACGCCACGCGCGTCCACCTCGAAAGCCCATTCACCAATCGGTTCGGGCAGAAAACCGACGTGCTGCTCCGCGGATGCGGCGATATCGCGCACGGCGCTCCGCAACAGCAACTCCCGCTGGGCGGTCACGGAACGGAGTCGTTCCAACACCTGCACCGTCTCCCCGTGCCGCAGGCGTGCCCGCGCCTGAGACACCCGCCACGACTCGCCCATGCGCTCCTGATCCCGCAGAAAAGTGATATACCGATCAAACAGCGCGTCCGGCGCCGCCAACGGACCGCCCGCCGTATTGAGTTCCTCATTCATCGCCAGCGCGGCATCCACCTTTGCCTTGTCGGCATCGGGACATTTCTTCGCCAGCTTATACTCTACATCCGCCTCATCATATCGTCCCAGCGCCTGCAACAGATTCGCCGACCATATCCGATATTTGAACCCGTCTGGAAACAGGGTCAGCAGCGGTTCAAGCTGCTTCAATGCCGCCTCGTATTCGCCGGAATTCATCCGCGTGCGCGCCTCGTTCTCGAAGAATGGAACACTTTGGACAAACTCGGCCATCGCCGCGCTCGCGTTGCGTTGCGACGAGATGAGGCCGGTAAAAAAGAATGCCCCGCTCACGATTACAATGCCTGCGGCGATCGCGAGCGCCTTGTTGCGATGAACGAACAAACCCATCTGGCGGAAGAGGCTCGCCTCCTCGGCCTGCGTGGCGAAACCGCCTTGCCATGCTTCGATCTCCTTCTGAATCTGCCCAATCTTTTGATATCGACCCGCCTTGTCGAGCTTCATCGCCCGCATCGTGACCCGTGACAACGCCTCGGGCACCAATCGGTCCGGGCAATGGCTGAGTTCGATTTGCTGCTCATCGTCCCGATCCGATCCGGGCAGACGCGCGCTCTTCACCTTGTTGTAGATGATTGGCGGCGGGATGTATCCGGTCGCCATGTTGGTGAGCACCTCTTTGACGGTGTTGCCGCCCACGGGTGAGCGCAGGGTGAGAATCGTGTAGAGGATTCCGCCCAGCGAAAAAATGTCCGAGCGCTCGTCTATTTCACTCACCAACCCCTTCGCCTGCTCCGGCGCCATATAATTGGGCGTGCCCATCACCGCGCCCTCCATTGTCCGAAATCCCGCCGCGTCATCCGCGCCAAGATCGATATCCTCCACGTCATCCATCGACCGATCCGCCTCGCTCGATCCGATTCCACGCTCTCGCAATGGCGAATGCGAGAGCACCTTGGCCAACCCCCAATCCATCACCATCGCCTCCCCGAATTCGCCCAACATCACATTCTCCGGTTTGAGATCCCGGTGAACGACCCCTTTCGCATGCGCGAATGCGATGCCGTCGCAGACCTTTTGAAAAACCTCCAGCAACTTCCCCAACGGATACTCGCGAATGGTGTCCGAATCGCCCGCGCGGATGCCATTAATCACATCCTGCAACGTCACTCCACGCACACGCTTCATCGTGTAGTAAGGGACACCCTTGTCGTTCACACCCAGGTCGTGCATTGGCACGATATTCGGATGCTCCAGATGAGCCATCACACGGGCTTCCAGAACAAACCGATGATTGGACTCCTCGCTTGACTGCATTCCGGACAACATCTTCTTCAAGGCGACAATTCGACCCGTGTTGCGATCTTCAGCCTCCAGAACCGTTCCCATGCCGCCACGCGCAATCTCCCCTCTGAAAAAATAATTCGAGCGCGACAAATCCGGTCCGACGGTCGGCGCAACGGGGCTCTTCACCGGGGTAACATCCAGAGTGTTCCCTGAGTCGATTGACTCTCCGGGATCAGCAATCCGGACAGTTATTGCCCCTGCTCCCAGGACAAGCAATTGGCCGGATTCGAACCGCGTCGGTTCGGCAACCAGTTCTTCATCAAGAAATGTCCCATTGCTGCTGCCAAGATCCTCGACCCAGATACCGTTTTCCTTGACTACAAGTTTAGCATGACGCCGCGAGATTCCATCGTTCTCGATAAAAAGCTCACAGGCTTCATCACGCCCAACAGCATAATCGCCGTCGCCGAGCCTGAACTCGAGCGGCGGTTCGCCCTCCACCTCCACCATGATGCGAATTTCTACCATTCCCGATTGCGTGTCCCGTGCCGCGCTACATAAGCCGAAGTCAGACTGGTTTTCGATCAGAAAATACCCGATTCAATTGTCGTGCAGAAGTTAACCAGACGTATTATTCCGTTGCGTGTATCAATCAAATTCCGCAAATCGAACAAATCTCTGAAATACTCCACCACTTCCGGATCCAACGTTACGTTAAAGCAATGATCGGAGCGCAATCATGAAGAATGAAACCTTTCGCAAAACCGCGCGGATAATGCGACAAGCCGCTTTCACTTCGGCCATCATTGCAGTCACGATTGGCGCGCTTCTTTGGGTCTTGGCGAACGCCTTTATCATTACCCACACGACTGCTGTCTGGATGGGATTTCTGGCAACCTTGACAAATGTTTGGTGGACTCGCCGCCGGGTACATCAGAGATGGCGCGGCTTGGGAGTTTTAAGAAATGATCCCCATTAATAATTCTCTTGATTCGAATCACTTCGGCGGGTGATACCATCTTTAGAATACATCAACATGATCAACAGCGTATCCATCGGCGATGTCGCCATCAAAATTGCGCAGTACCGTGATTTCAGAATCACGCATGACGACCTGGTCGAATGGGCCCGAGCTGCGATGATGGCAGCGACCATTCCCGCCTATCAACTCGATGAGGTGATGAATCTGCTGATGGATATCTGCGCCAGCACGCCAATCGCCATGCGCCGGGCTCTGTCCGATCACGAAAAGCTCATGTGCGACGTCGTGCGGGAAGGCGATGAACTGATCTTCCGGAGGAATTGACGCGCCCTTTCTGAGCGCGGTGGCGATTATGTGGAGTGCGGTGGCTCGACACCGCTTTGGATACCGTGGCCAGACCGGGGAACTTGCGCTGCACCATTCCGATCCCATCCGGCAAGTCCGGCCGGCAGATTCCAAATTGTCTTGCCGGGTCGGGACGTCACGCCGTTCAGGCGCGGAAGGGATGGCATGCGAATCCGGAAACGCTAAAATCCAGAACACCGTGTTCCGCCGCTGAACGCGGCGGGGTCATCGTAGCGCGATGACCTTGTCAAACCAATTCAGGCGACGGACGAAAAACCAGGCGCGCACTGAGATCAATGCGAACTCGATACTGCACCCGCGCTTCAGAGACATCTGGATAACGGCCGAACTGAGCGACAGCCGCCGACGGGAACAGCGGAGCGCACGAGGCGCACCCGAACTGCCGCCCAGCGTCGAGCGGAGAAGCGGGGCGGCTGTTCGCTCCAGTGGGTTTGTTCGCCAATCCATTCATACACCCAGAAGCCTCCGCAGCCATGAGCGTTTGGGTGTGGCATCAGTGGTCTCAAGCACTTCGAAAGGCTTCTCACCGGCCCTGAGAATGTCCCGGTCGTGTCGGTAATCCGTAAAATGCTGTGCCGTCTCGACGGGAATATCGAATATGTAGTCAACCTGCGCCTTTTTCCCGCCACCCTCTCGCTGTTTGGCGCGCAGCCTTTCTTGGATGGACGCAAAACACGGGGGCGGCTCGCCCTTGATCTCCAGATGCTCGATGTCACCAGTATCTGCGGCGTGCATGACTGACCAAAGCTCTCGTCCGTCCCGCCACTGTGAAGCATGACTGCACATCACATGCTCCTCAACGAAGCAAGTGACTACGTCCGTGCCGGCCGAGACTCTGGCCAGGGTCTTGTCCTCCATGAATGCGGGATACTCGCCCCGATTCGCGACCACCATGTACCAGCCAGCGGGCAGAAGCACTCCCGTTAGGTGAGACTCAGGAATCTCCTCAAAGGACTGCGTGCCTCGGAGCCCCAAAGCGTTCAATACTGAATCTCTTGAAGCGCCTTTGACCGCCATCCATGATAACGAAAATCCCATAACGTGCTATTCGTATGGCGAAAAAGTTACTCTATAGTTTCCAGATATCATCATACTCAGATGATACCTGGCGGGGAAATCGTCCGTTTTTCTTCTCGTGTTCCTTTGGATTGCGATGAACACGGGTTTCTCTTTTTGCACGAGCCCGGGCCCGGTCTGATGCAGCCAGAAACCATCCGCATCCTTTCGTGGATTTCCCCATGAACATGGCATTGAACTACACCCGTCCCGGCGGTTTGGCAATCCGTTTCGCCCAAGCTTTCCAACCGTACGTGATTGCAACTGGAAGCAAACCTTGGCGAGCACACGACGGGGCGCATTCCGCCAGGTCTTGGAGTGCGGCGC
>CALBIE010000613.1 GCA_937893495.1 uncultured Verrucomicrobiales bacterium
TTCCCTTCCATCCGCCAACCAACGCCCTCCCTCCACGCCAAATTGAGAATTGCTGGTTTAGTCTATGCTGCCCTTACCCGCTTGAAGGCAGGATGGATCCGAAAGGCCTCGGCGGCTTCCACACCGGACTGCATGCCGCGAGTCCGGTATTGCAATCGCATCAATTCAAGCAGCGAGGAGAAATCGCCATCGTTGCTGCGCGCCAATTGACTGCGATGACAGGCCAGCATGTCTTCCTTCACGCTGGCGTAATCTGAAACGTCGATGAAGAGGCCTGGTTCGAAACCGAGCATGTTGACGGTATCCATCCACCACAGCGCCGGAGGAGAGTGCAGGGCGGGTGATTCTGTTTTGTGACCCCGCGAAGCGGAAAACCAGGAGGCGGCTTCGGCAAGCTTGGACGCCGCCTGGTGATCGGGATGATAGTCGGTCGAAGCGTGGGCCAACAGGTGAGTAGTTTTGCAACGACGAACTATTTCGATCAGAGAACGGCGATTCGCGGTATTGTCCGCCAACTCGCCGTCGGGAATATTCAGCAGATAAAGGTTGGCGCCGAGCACGTCCGCGGCTGCGGCCATTTCCTGTTGGCGGACTTCCGCCAGATTCTCGACGGGCCGGGACGAGTGTCCTTTGTCGCCATTGCAGCAGACGCAAATGCTGATGTCCGCGCCGTCTTCCTTCGCGCGAGCGAGCGTTCCGGCGCAGAGGAGTTCTGCGTCATCGGGATGGGCGACCACGGCGAGAATCCGATCTTCAGCGAAGGAGAGGTTCATTTTGGTTTGGATCAGGCTGATTTCAGGGCCTTTTGACGTCGAACGCTACCATTTTACTGGTTGATTCATCGCAATCGAATATCGGGTTTCTGTGCCACATATTCCGCGATGGTCAACATTGCATCCGAATGTTGGCGCATCAGTGATGCCGGGCATAGTGGACTGATTGGCCCATGCAACACTCGGCGAACCACGGCACTTTGCCAGGGGCGGTTGCAATAGAAGCGTAGTTTATTCGATTCCAATATCTCTTTTATGCCGACCGTGATCGCTTGTTTCGGCACAACCGAGATTTCTCCCCCAATCGTAACGGAATTAATCGTCTTCGTTTCGCGAGAAAGATTCAGAATGCGCGTAGGCAGACTCGCAAAGTCATCCAATGAAATTACTTCACCTGGTTCCGGTGGTTCGTTGAAGGCCATGTGCCCATTGATGCCGATGCCGCCGTAACAGACATCCACGCCACCGCGGGCACTGATGAGTTGCTGGACAGCTTCAGGCTTATCCGGCTCGGGGAAAACACGGTTCTCCGTCGGCGGTGCCAGTTCAGAATCCAGCAAAGCGTATAACGCCCGGTTCATGTAACCGCGGAAACTGAGCGGATGATCCATCGGAACGAGATTGCCATCGTCGGTCAGGTATTCATCCATGTTGATGAACACGACCTCCCGACAGGAGATCTGCTCCTCGTTCAGGAGGCGCGCGAGGATGGGAAACTGATCCACCGGTCCGACTGGAATGATGAACGTGGCGGGGCGCTGTTCCTCGTTGGCGGACTTGATTTCGTCGCGAAGGTTCTCCGCGAAATTAAGCGCGATGGACGCCATGTCGCCGAGCACGCGAACGGTCACCGGCGTGTCGCGGCCCAGTTCGTCGGCGTCGATTTGAAGGTAGCCGGGGAGCATCGGTTCAAACTCGCTTAAGCAATTGGTCGTACTCGGCGTGGGTCCCAATCCAGAACCAGACGATCATGTTGCCGTGACGAAGGCCCATGCCACGATATTGCTGGTTGATTCGAACCGACCAGACGTTATCGAAAAGGTGTTTGAATTGAAGCGACGAATTAAAAGCATCTTGTTTCCACACGTTGAAACGCTCCTTCGCCTGATTCTGAACTCCCAGCGGCAGTGCATTGAAGCACTTCCAATAGCCGGGATGAGTTTTCGAAATCACGGGAGTTCGGAGAGGTTTCCGTCCGCGATATCCTTGTCCACCTGTTGAAGCAAGCCGGCAAGCTTGCCGCCAGCCAGATCACCGCGCATCTGCAGATCCCACTCGTCATCCTGCCAGTCGTGCAGGCAACGAGCCACTTCCGCCCGCTCCTCCAACGTCAGCGACGGAATGGC
This sequence comes from uncultured Verrucomicrobiales bacterium, assembly GCA_937893495.1. Taxonomy (GTDB): domain Bacteria; phylum Verrucomicrobiota; class Verrucomicrobiia; order Limisphaerales; family JAYPXF01; genus CALBIE01. The sequence goes on from CALBIE010000613.1 coordinate 2,120, forward strand.
TGCCTTGATCTCGTCAACGGTGTTCATGGTCGCAGGATAACGCACCGTCCCGCTCCAGACAAGCACTGTCAGGATGCCGGTTTGGGGCGATTCACTCGGGAAGCGGCGGGGCATACATTCAGACACGGATTGAACACGGATGAAACTCGGAGCCGAGCGGCGGATCACCACCCACTCTCCTCCCTGCAAATGGAGGAGGGCCGAAGAGCGATTTCGCCGAAACGAAGTTTCGCGCTTTGAACCCCTGAACTGATGCTCCCGCAGATTGAGTCTTCATCTGTGGCAGAGATCCGATCCGGTTCCCGGGAAGGAGGTTCCAACTGTAATACCCCTCTCCTCAATCCTCTCCCCACTCCTGCGTCGCGGGGAGAGGAGGAACGCCGCCCGTCGCAGTTCTTGTCGGCATTGTTACAACTTGCGACATCGCAGCCGGCTTGAGTTGGTCGGTTTTGTAACTTCTTTCAAAGAGGCCAAATGTCACTGCATCGATTATCAGCTCCGGGTCAACAAAGACCCCAGAGTCCGTGTTTCGTCCGTGGCTAAACCGGGAACGGCAGTGCCGCTTCATCCACGACGATCAGCCGCATGTTGTGGGCACCGTCTTCGCGGGCGAATTCGTAGAACACATGCCACTTGCCATTCGCCTTTTGCGCCTCGACGTAACGGATTGACGTCGAGGCGAACGGGCTGAGCCAATCGGGTCCGTCCGGGCTGAGTGATTTCCAACTCTTCAAATCGTCTGAGACCGCGAAGGCGGTTTTCTCCTCGTAGTTTTCCAGGTGACTGGCGCTGCCGTCGAAGAAGGCAAAGTATTTGCCGTTGAGTTCCACGACGGAATTGATACGGCGGCAATATTTGTCCCAGCCGTCGCCTTCGGGTTGGAACACGGTTCCGTGGTATTCCCAATTATCCAGATCCGTTGAAGTTGCCAGACCGGTGGCGGACACGCATTGGCCGGTGTTGTAGATGTCGAGCGATTCGTGGGCTGAACTGCTGGTGTCGGTGGTTGGTAACGCGATGCTGAGGAACATGTAATAGGTGCCGTCTTTCTCCATCACCCACGGATCCTTGACGCCTTCGAGGCCGAGCGCCGCAGCCTTGAAGATGACCTGCTGATTCGCGGGATTCAGTTCGCCGACGGAACCGGCCTTGATGAGATTGGTGCACCAACGACCGTCGGATTCATCAACGTAGCTGGAAAAGTAACGCCATTGGCCGTCCTTGCCCTTGAAGAGCGCGCTGCGTTCGATGGACGCGGTGTTGTATTGGTCCTTGGTGATGGTGAGGACGTCATCCCATTGTTCGAGGTCGGTCGAACGACAAACGCGCACTTCGCCGCCGCGATCCGGTTGCACGCCGCGCGGGCGGCGGATGCGGTAGGTCAGATACCACGCCTTTTCGTCCTCGTCGTAAAACGCGCCGGGGCAGCCGACCCAGTAGCCTTTTTCGTCGCCGACCGGTTCGCGGATGATACGGCCGTTGGCCAGCATCTCGTTCGTAATCTTGTCGCTCATGAGGGGGAGGGGAATATCGGAAACAAGGGAGAAACGGAAGGAATTCTTTGGCCCGCGAATCACGCGAATGGATGGGGAGCACAGCCGGCCCGGCTGTTCAATTCGGCGGCTCGCCGAATTGATATTGGCGTTCGTATGGCAAACAACTATTGGAACGGGAACAGGCGTCCGCTCGCCTCACGGAGTGTCCGGCGGGCCGCCGGTCACGACAGGCCGGCGGCCTGTGCTCCCCGTAACTCAGCCGATATTCAGGGCGACGTGCTTGGTTTCGAGATAGGCGTCCATACCCTCGATGCCGAGTTCGCGCCCCCAACCGCTCTGCTTGACGCCGCCGAATGGGCACTGGCTGGTGGTCGGCACTCCATCATTGATGGCCAGCATGCCGGCCTCGATGCGCTCCATCATGCGGAACGTGCGGCCTAGATTCTCGGTAAACACGTAGCCGGCGAGGCCATACGTCGTGTTGTTGGCTTTGGCGACGCCATCGTCCTCGGTGTCGAATGAATTTACGTAGGCGACCGGGCCGAATGTTTCGTCGCACATGCCCATGCACTCGTCGGGGACATTGGTGAGCACGGTGGGTTCGAGGAAGAATCCTTTCGCGCCTTCGAGTCGCTTGCCGCCGCAATGGAGCGTGGCGCCCTTGGCCTGCGCCTCTTCAATATGCCGCAATGCCGTTGCAATGGCGTCCTCGTTGATCATCGCGCCAATCTCGACGTCGGCGTCCATGCCGTAACCCGTTTTCATCGCCTTGGTTTTCTCAACGAGCGCGGTGACGAACGAATCGAAGATTCCTGTTTGCGCGTAAATGCGATTGGCGGCGATGCAGCTCTGGCCGGTGTTGCGGAACTTGGCGATCATCGTGCCTTCGACCGCCTTGTCGAGATCGGCGTCATCAAAAACGAGGACTGGCGAATGGCCACCAAGTTCGAGGGAGAGCGGTTTGATGTTCGGCGCGGCACCGGCGATGAGCTGACGTCCGACCTCAGTGGAGCCGGTGAAACTGATTTTACGGCAGAGCGGATTGTCGAGGAATTCCGCGGCAATCTCCGACGCCTTGCCGACGACGACCTGAAACACGCCCTTCGGCAATCCGGCGGCGTGAACGCATTCGGCGAACGCAAGATTGCAAAGCGGCGTGGCCGAAGCGGGCTTGAGAATGACCGGACAACCGGCAGCGAGCGCCGGGGCGATCTTGCGGACGCCAAGCACGAGCGGAAAGTTCCACGGACTGATGGCCGCGACAACGCCAATGGGTGTCTTGATGACTATGTGGCGTTTGCCTGCCTGCTGATGCGGGATGGTGCGGCCGTACGCTCGGCGCGCCTCCTCGGCGAACCAGCGCAGGTGGTCGATGGTCATTCCGATTTCACCTTTGCTCTGCGCCAGCGGCTTGCCGTTCTCGAGCGTGATGAGTTCGGCGATTTCGTCGGCGCGTTTCTTCACCTCGGCGGCAATGGCATGCAGGAAGTCGCCGCGTTGCATCGCAGTGAGTTCGCGCCAACCGGCGAACGCCGCGTGGGCGTCCGCAATAGCCTTCGATAGGCCGGCACGATCCGTCGTGCAGACCTCGGCGAACGGCTCGTTGAGTCCGGGATTGGTGACGGTGAGTCTGGAATTCGTCTTGACGAACTCGCCGTTGAGATACAAGGGGTGCTGTTTCATGGACGCGGGCATAGTGCGAAGTGGCTCGCGGTTTGCCAACGGTTTTTCGGGTTGGGAGTGCCCGAGCCTCCGCGCTTCAAGGGGCGCCATGGAGTGCGCCGGCTGGACGGCGCTTTGGATACCGAGGCAAGACATGTGGGGATGCGTAAGTTGCGTGGTGGCGACGATTGGCAGAATGGCCACTTCCCGTAATTCCTTCGGCCTGAGGTTGTTCCGAGGAATGGCCGCCTCGCGAATCGGAACTACCACCCTATGCCAGGCGTGGCGTATCCAAAGCGGTGTCGAGCCACCGCACTCCATGTGATTCGTCCGTTGCTATGGCAGCGGATCGAAGCCGGAGTCTTTCTTCTTCGGTTTTTCCGGCGCGATTTCGCCGACGGATTTTTCGCGACCGGTCAAATTGATCTGATCGCCGAGTGGGCCATCTTCCTCGGGGTTGCCTTTGTCGTGCATGCCTCGGTGAATGACGGTGAACAAATCCGTGCGGCGATCCAGTCGCGGCGTCACGGTGCCGTTGGAGCGGGCCTGGTGGAGTGAATCTAAATCGACGTCGCAGATGAGGACGGTTTCCTCGTTGGAATCCGCCTCAGCGGCGATGCCGTCTCGTGCAAAAGCGAAGTCGGACGGCGTCACGACGGCGGCCTGACCGTATTGGATGTCCATGGTGTCGAAGTCCGGCAGGTTGCCGACGTTGCCGGCGAGCGCGAGATAGATTTGATTCTCAATGGCGCGGGCCTGAGCGCAGAGGCGGACGCGCAGGTAGCCCTGGCGATTGTCGGTGCAGAACGGGACGAAGATAATTTCCACGCCCTGGTCGGCGAGAACGCGGGCGGCTTCGGGAAATTCGACATCGTAACAGATGAGGACGCCTATCTTGGCCTTGGGCGTGTCGATCACTTTGAGAGTGTGTCCACCCGAGATGTTCCACCAGGTTCGTTCGCCGGGGGTGATGTGCAGCTTGGGTTGTTCAACGATGTTGCCGTTGGGCAGCACGACGAAGGCGATGTTGTGGATTTCCTTGCCGACCTTTACCGGATGGCTGCCGCCGATGATGGTCATGCCGTATTTCGTTGCGAGGGTCTGGAGGAGTTTTTTGACCTTGTTGGTGTAGTCGCACAGTTTGCGCATTCCTTCCTGCGGCGAGAGGGAGTCCATCGCCGAGAGCAATTGCACAGTGAAGAGTTCCGGGAAGAGCACGAAGTCCGCGCGGTAATCGGCCGCGACGTCGGTGAAGTAGGTCACCTGCTGCGCGAACTCGGCAAAGTTCTTCACCTTGCGCATCTGGTATTGCACGCAGGCGAGTCGGGCCTTGCGGTTGCCCTTGGGCGGCGCGACGTATTCCGGGTTGAGCCACTCGATGAGGCTGGCGTGATTGTGGCTCTTGGGATCCTTCAGATAGTTCGGCATGACGCCGCGGAGTTGGAACCCTTCGCGAAGCTGGAAACTGAGGACCAGATCACGAAAGTCGCCACCCGTCACGCGTTGGGCGTATTCGTGAGGCGACATGTCTTTCGCGTGTTCGTCGTAGTTCCAGAGCCGGCCGCCGGCGAGAATTCGCCGCTTGTTGAGCTTGCGACAAATCTCTCGCCGGGCTTCGTAGAGCGCATGGCCGACGCCTTTGCCTCGGCATTCCGGATCCACGTAAACGTCCGCGCCGTAGAGCGTGTCGGCCTCCGGATCGTGATTGGTGAAGTAGCCGCTGTCGGTGATGCCGGCCCAGGTGTGGTGGCGAAGCGGATTGCGGCCGAGGTCCACGATGAGGCTGGAGACACCCCCGACGATTTTACCGCCGACCTCGGCAACGAGTTGGCCTTCGGGGAAGATTTGCTGGTGGCTTTTGAGATGCGCCTCGCGCCAGACGACATTTTCACTCGCCAAGACCGGGTAGGCGATCTTGTTCAGCTCGATCAGCTTGTGGACGTCCTTGTGGGTGGCCTGGCGGATTTTGACGTGGGCGGGCTTTTTGCGCATAGGTATGGGAGACGGCCGGGTAGATGAAAATGTTTCGATGATCGCAGGCCGGCGCGCTCAATGCGGGAAACAATACCGGGGTGGTTGGATCGTGCGCAAGTGGAACCGGCGGTTCCGCGAAAAACAACCGGCTGATGGACGAATGGTTTGTATGGCGCGCGGGTTCCTGCGACAATCGGCGCTGTCTGGTTGCCGGAAAGATGGAAGAGAAAAACAAAGGCCCGTTGTTCATCGACGAGTACGTCAAACTGCATCCAGCGGATTTGGCGGATAGGTTGCTGCGTCTGGATGCGGCGGCGCGGGCGGAGTTGTTGAAGAACCTGCCGAGTGGAGTAACGGCTGCAGCCGTCGCGGAACTGGACGAGGAACATTATCAACTTGTCACCGGCGCATTATCCGCAGAGCACCTGGCGGACATTGTCGAGGAGATGCCGCACGATCATGCCGCGGATTTGCTCGGCGAGATGGGCGAAGAACGCCGCGAAAAGGTGCTCTCGGCGCTGGACAAGGAAGACAGCGCGCCCATTGAGGAGCTGCTGAAGTATCCCGAGGATACGGCCGGCGGCATCATGGATGACCGGTTCTTCACGCTGCCGTCGGGAAGTTCCGTAGCCCAATGCCTGGAAGAAATTCGCTCCAAGGCCGATGAACGAAAGGAAGACATTTCATACCTCTACGTAGTGGACACCGGAGAGCGACTGGTCGGCGTGGTTCCATTGAGGGAGTTGGTGTTCAGCAAACCGTCGCAGATGGTTGATGACATCATGCTGCGGGACGTGAAAATCCTTCGGGTGGATGATGACCAGGAGGAAGTGGCCAATCAGTTCGAGCATTACGGATACCTGGGTCTGCCCGTGCTCGATGCGGGCGGGCGAATGGTGGGTATCGTCAAGGCAACGGACGTCATTGAAATTGCGCATGACGAGGCGACGGAGGACATGCAGTTGATGGTCGGTCTGTCCGGTGAGGAACGCTCGTCAACTCCCTGGCGAACCTCGCTGCGTCGGCGTCTGCCCTGGCTTTACGTGAATCTGGCTACGGCGTTCCTTGCTGCATTCGTCGTAGGTATGTTCGAGGATACAATTAAACAGATGACAGCCCTGGCAGTATTTCTTCCCATTGTCGCTGGACAGGGTGGAAACGCGGGGATGCAGACGTTGACGGTGATCATACGTGACATGGCGCTTGGTGAGCTTGAACCTGGTGATGGTCGCCGCGCTTTGTTCAAGGAGGTTCTTCTTGGACTAATCCATGGTATCGCTATTGGCATCGTGGTTGGTTTGATTGCCTGGGTCTGGAAAGGGAAGCCGGTTTTCGGTCTGGTCGCCGGATTAGCGATGGTTTTAAACCAGATGGCCGCCGCACTCTCGGGGGTGTTGATTCCTTTCAGTCTCAAGATGTTGAAGATTGATCCAGCGATGGCGTCGAGCATCATCCTGACGACCGTGACCGACGTGGCCGGCTTCTTTTTCTTCCTCGGGATGGCCGCTTTGGCGATGCAATGGTTGGTCTAAAACAACGGATTCCCCAGCGGTGCCGGAGAGGTGAAGGCCCACTCGGAAGAAGTCTGAATCCCTGTTCTACCCATGGGCGTGCGGGGCATGATTGCTGTCTGCACGAGCGCCTCGTTCCTCAGATGGGCGAATTGGTCCAGGTGGTTGGCCAGGTGAGCGAGCGATTTGCTTTGATTCTCGACGATTGCTGTCGCCGAAAATCCTCAATCAGTCGGTGGCAAAATATGTTGACGGATGGGACGAATATGCCCATTTTCGCGACAACCAGCCACAGTAGCCATGAAAACCACTATCCTCCTCTCTTCGGTCCTTTTCGTTTTTTCACTGTCCACTGCCCTCCCGCAAGGCGCCGCCGTAATCATCAAGCAGAAAGCGCGTGGTGTCGCCGGTAAAGGCACCCCTAGCTCACGTCCGGGCGGCGGTTCGACCGGGGCCACGACGACGAGGTCGCGGACGGCCGCGCCGGCCGTCTTGAGCGCAAGTGATGCGGCGGCGAAGAAGATTTACATCGATCTGGTGATTATCAAGTCACGTTCTTCCGTGACGGAAGATTTGAAGGACCGCCTGTTCGCGAGTCTTACGGAAGCCGCAAAAGGAAAAAAGCCGAACGAAGCGGCGGTGAAGAAACTGGCGGAGAATGTTGCCACGTCGGTAAACAAATACAAATTGGGTTCCAATGAAGCGAAGCAGTTGGCTGCGGCTCTTTATCAGGTAATGAACGGCTCTGGCCTGACGACTAAAGGTGCCGACGGTGTCGTGCAGAAGGCGCAGGATACGCTGATCATCGGGGGAGTACCCGTAAAGGTTGCCGAGACGGTTTCGGCCGATTTGAATAACATCATTGGCGAGTTGTCCGGCAATTCGACGAAGTGACTCGAACGAAAGCTGGTTTGAAAAACGGGCCGCATGAGCGCATGAGCTTGTCGAAGGTCGTTGTTTTTGATACGAAAAGTGCGCGGTTGAGGCCATGGAATCGTTAAACGATAAAGTCCTTCGTCAGTCACGCGAAGTTGAAATCAGGGAACTTGATGACGGGACTCATTTGTGCAAGCAACTGCGTACCGGGGAATACCTTGTTCTCAAACCGGAGGAGTTCGGCATTCTTGACCGGTTTGATGGCAGCATTTCCGTACAGGAAGGATTCCATGCGGCGTTAGTGGATGACAGTCGGCCCAATATCCGATCGTTTTACGATCTGGTGAACGACGCTACGGACAAGGGCTTTCTGTTCGAGGGAGATCGAGAACCGACAACTCCGACGGAAAAGGGTTACGATTTTGCCGTCCAAAATTCCGAACTTTCTGCTTTTGGTCTGCCCCTGGCTCTGATTATCACGGGTGCCTCAGCCCTGTATGTAGCGGAGTTGCCATTGATTCCTCCGCCGGTCGAATGGTTGTATGTTCTGGTTTACGTTTGTCTCGGGCTGACCCTGGCAAGTATTCTCTCCGGTGCGGCATTGGCGGCCTATGGCCGGCAGATCTATCGGCCGCGGCTGCGGATGGATTATTGTCTTCCGTTCTTCGAAATCGACACGCGTGACGCGTTGATGGGAGGTCGGCCATGTGAGACGGCGACGGCATTGAGTGCCCTGGCGGGACCGTTCTGCCTGGTCATGATGGGGTGGGCGATGACGTCCACGCCCCTGTTTCTGGCCGGTTGGGTGACTGCGCTCATTCTTGCTGCCCCGTTTGGAAATTCACCGGGTCACAGCCTGCTGCATGCCCTCTTTCGCAAAGAACACAAAGTTCCACGCAATGCGGATAAGTTCATGCAGAACAAAGCGTTCACGCAGATATTCAATTTCAAAGAACAGTTGGCAGAGGAGAAATACTTTATTGCACACTCCACCTATGCGGTCCTCTGGTTGGGGGCTGTTTTCCGGTTTGCCTCACGGATGTTGAAGGAGCAGGCGGAAGATTTGCTGGTGACTCCGGGAGCGCCCACGATGGTGTTTCTGCTCACTTTGGTCGTCGCCGCTCCGATCGTTTACGTCGTCTGGACGGCCCTTCGCAATGTCTACCGCGCGCTGGCACCCAAACTCACGGCCGTTGAATCGCGCTTGAAATCGGGAGCAGCGGCAGATAAACCGTCGACTCGAGAACTGGCGGCATTCCTTGAAAAGTGCATCCTTTTCGCTGAACTGGATGACCCCGAATTGGAGGCATTGGCGAATTCTTTTTCGTACGTACCAGTCAAGGCAAACACGCTCGTCATTCGAGAACGGGATCGCGGGGATCTGTTTTTCGTGATTTACCAAGGCGAAGTCGAGGTGCTCAAGGATGACGATGCGGGTGAAGCGGAATCAGTGGCGAAGCTTGGGCCGACCGATGTCTTTGGTGAAATTGCACTGTTGCAGGAGGTTCCCCGTACCAGTTCGGTGCGTACCTTGACCGACTGCAAGTTCCTCACGCTCAATAAAAAAGATTTTGAAGGGCTGCTCGTGGGAACCATGGGCGCGAAGAAAATTCAGCAACTCGTGCAGGTATGCGCATTCCTGCGCCGTAACCCTCTGTTTAGCGGCTGGCCGTCACGCGCGCTAATCAAGATTGCGAGTGAATTTACTTTCGAAGAATGCGAAGCGGGAGTGGAGATGATTGAAGAAGGAAAGGAAAATGAGTTCTTCTACCTTATCTACGAGGGCGAGTTTGATGTAAGTAAAGACGGCAAAAATATCGCGCAATTGGGGCCTGGAGATTTCTGCGGAGAAATCAGTCTCTTGCGTGGAGTACCGGCCAATGCCCGGGTGAGTGTCGCTAAATCCGGTCGGGCATTGAGATTGGGCAAGGACGGTTTTCTGCAAATGGTCAGTCAGGATTTTGTGTTGGCGCTTGAGCTGGATCGCCAGATTGACAAACGAGTGAAGGAATTGAAGGCCAGGAAGATGTCATGATCTCATTGACGAAGTTGTTCCCCTTGGCGGCGTTGGGCGTAGTTGGGGCGATGAATACGGACGCGCTGAAGGGTAGTCTGGAGGTTCTCAATAAGTCCAAAGCTGCAGCCACCTCCGGCTTGGAGGTGCGCAACATTGCCGATGCAGTCGCCGGTGGTTTTGTCGTAACCAAACGCCTGCCAATTGGCAATTTCGGTGCCTGGCTCAAGGTGAATATGATGGAAAAGGGCGGAGGGATCGAACGAGATCGATCCAGGGACATGTGGGGCACGCCCTATCGTCTTATTCTCGATGGGCCTAATGGCAGCTTCGTAGTCTGGTCGGCTGGCCCGGACAAACGCTGGCGTTCGACCGATGACCTGCGGCATCCACGCAAAATTCCCAAAGTAGAAGGCAAAGTGGTAGTTGATCAGCGTGATTTGCAGGTTATGAATGCCATGGCTGCCCGCTATGCGCAAATGGACGCCAATCAAGAGACCTCAACAAGTGCCGCGTCGAGCGAAACGAAAGACGTATCAGTCGAGGATTCAGCGAAACAGCAAACCTCCAAGATCACCCAGGGGAAGAGTCGTCCTACCGCTGCCGTGATCGATCAGAACGTTTTCGATTCACAGGTAAAGCGCGCTGCCCAGGGTTCCGCGCAGGCGTCGTTGGATCTGGCCAAGCGCTATTTCGAAGGTGACAACTTTGTAAAAAAGGATCTTGGCGAATCGAAAAAGTTTGTCGAACAAGCACTCAAGGGGCTGGACGGCCAGTCGCAGATTCAGGAAGCGCACATGCTGCTCGAACAGATCAAGAGCGCTCAGAAGTAGTCGCGTCGGGATCCTCTTCAATGGCCTTCTCTTCGGTTGTCGGCTTCGGCGGGCGCATCCGCCAGATCGCTGCAAGGATGCTGCCGATCACCGAATGAAACGTCGCTGAGATGGCGCACGGAACTGCCGGAAGACAGATGCCGGTCAATTGGTCGGTAAAGTGATTCTTGGCCAGCACGGTTCCCAGTCCGGAATTCTGCATTCCCACTTCAATCGACACGGTTCGCCGGATCAACTCGTCGTAGCCGAACACCCACGCGAAAAAATATCCCAGCAAAAATGCCAGTCCGTGCAGCAGGGCGATGGCGGTGACCAGCGAGACGCCGTGTTGTTTGATGGCATCCACATTGCCGCCGATGATACTGCCGCAGATCAGCGCGATAGTGATTACGGAAACGAGGGGAGCAATGTCCAGGACGGAGTGGACAAGTTTCGGAAAGAAATGATGAATGGCGATGCCGAGAACCAGCGGCAGAAGAACCACTTTTACCGTGCTCAGAAAAAGGCCCATCGTATCCACTGAAACATATTCGACCGCATACATCGCCGTGAGCAAAGGAGTAAGTATTATGGCGCCGAAGGTGGAGCACATCGTCATCAGCAGCGAGAGCGGCAAGTCGGCCCTGGCCAGAAAAGTGACGACGTTTGAAGCCGTCCCGCCGGGACAACACGCTACCAGGATGAGTCCGATGGCGAATTCACGCGGGAGCTCCATTCCCCGGGCAATTGCCCAGCCGAGAAATGGCATGATGAGAAACTGTCCGAAAAATCCGAGTGCAATCGGTCGAGGCATTTTCAGCACACGTTTAAAGTCTTTCAGGGTCAGCGTTATCCCCATGCCGAGCATGATGACGCCGAGTCCGAGGATGATTTTTGGCTTATCAAACCACGTGAACCAAGTCGGCTCGACCATCGCCAATGCTCCGGCGATGACGACCCAGACGGGAAACAGGTTGGTGGCCCAGCGAAGGATTTTAATCATGGCAACGGGCCGTTTTCTAGCGACAGCGCGCGTCGTCACCAAGTTCAATCTGTGATTTTCTCTGGTTCGTTCGATTGACGTTCCTGCGTAACGCACCTAGTTTGCCAGCCATGAAGCGTTCCACTCATGTCGTTTTGTTCGACAGCGATTGCCCGTTGTGCACGTTTCAGATGAAACTGCTCACGTGGCTGGACTGGTTCGATCGCGTGAGCCTCCTGCCGATCAATGACCCGACTGCGGCCGCGATGGCGCCGGGTCTGACGCGCGAGGATTTGTTGGAGGCGATTCACTGCGTGACCCCGGACGGAGCGATTCATCGCGGCGCCCGCTGCATTCGATTCGTCGGTCTGCGAATGCCCCTGCTTGTTCCCCTGGCATTGTTCCTCTGGTTGCCCGGCGTCATCTGGATTGCGGAGAAGTTCTACATGTGGATCAGCCGCAACCGCCAATTACTCAGCAAATTGTTCGGCTGCAAAGGTGCCTGTGCCATCATGCCCACGCGCGAGCGCTCAAAGAATTTGGCAGGGAAGTAATCTTTTTCTGATTGTGACCGGGCAGCAGCCCCTGTGGTCCTTACTTTGGACACATCAGTTTTACTCCGGGAAAATAGGTCCGATAGCGGGCTGCGTCCCGGGTGACCAATGTGATGGTTTCCACTTCTGCGTGGGCGCCAATGTAAAAATCCGGCAGCGGAGATGTTCTGCTTCCTTTGCGGCTCCGATACTCCAAAAACGCCTGGCTCGCGCGGAATCCGGCCTCGTATGGGAGGGGCAGCCTTTTGAACAGCGACGGGCGCAACCACCGGTCCCAAGAAGCCCGCGAATCAAATGCCGGTGCCAACTCGGCGTAGATGATGGGATTGATGATCACCGGACCTTCCGCAGCGGCATTGCGGAACTGTCGGGTGGACCAGGGCAGCCACTCCGGATCGGCGGTGATGATGTCCAGAAGGACATTCGAATCCAGCATGCGCGCCATCAGTCCTCCCTGCGGGTCAAATTCATGATCTTTGCCGTGGTGGTCTTTCCGCGTGCCACGCCCGTGGCTTCGCCAAGCCACTCACTCACCGGATTTGTCTGCTTGCGCTGCGGCCGCAAAACCACGTTTCCGGATTCCACGACGAACTCCACGTCGGTTCCCGGCTTGAGTTCAAACTCGTCGCGAATCGGGAGCGGAATGGTGACTTGTCCTTTGCTCGTGATTTTCATCCTCTGAATCATTACCAGAAATGGTATTACTTTGCAAGTCCGTCCGTTGGGCTACCGATGCTGCGGTTCGGCTCTTTATCGTCCGCTGGCTTTAGTGGCCTCACTTATTTTCACATCATCGAATTTCGCCTCCTTGCCGCTGACGGTGAAGTGAAAACTGCTCTTGGTCGGGTGCGCCAGTCCGGGAGATTTCAGCCAGCCGATCGCTTCGCCATCCAGGCTAACGCGCATTTCGTCGCCGACGATTTCGATCCGCGCCTGATACCACCGGTTCTGCTCCAGCGTCCGCCTGACGAGTTGTCCGCGACCGTCCAGCAGCTTGTCCGCCTCGGCTTTCCGCGCCGGATTGCGGCGCATCGTGAAGATGTCGTTGCGCATGATTCCCTCCTTGTCATCGCCCAATCTAATTTGCCTCGGAGTGAAGGCGACGCGGCAGATGTGGCCTGCGTGGGAGCCCTTGAATGTCTTGTCGTCGAATACAGCGTTGACGGTGGCACCGGCGAGCTGAAACCGAAAATCCACGATGACGTCCCGCATTGGCAGGCTCACTCGCCCGACCGCGCCATGATCCGCGCGAGTCTGGTTGCCGCGCATCACGCCCTTGGCGATGGTGAAAGTCGGAATCACCGATTTCCACGAGGCCCCCAATTCATCGCGCTCGAAATCATCGGCGAACAGCAGTTTTCCCGCTTCAGCCAGCGGGCCGGGAATGTCATCGGCGATTCCGAGACTGACGCCGAACAGAAGGGTGAGCAGAGCCGACTTCATGATTCTATTCAATTGCCGGTGAAGGGTTTCACGTTCGGAAAACCCTGGCAATGATGGCGCTGACGTTGCGATCCGCCCGGGGGGCGGCACCTGGTTTTGCCCTTCAGGCCTTGCCGTATAGTTTCCTCAGTGCCTCGCAGTTGTAACTGCGGGTGGTACCCTCCAGGCATTGTACCTTGAGGGAGCCCTTCACAATTTCCACAACAACTCCCGAGTAGCCGGGGATGTCCACGTGCTTGCCATACGCACACTTGGGGAAGTCGGGCCGGATGGCATACGTCCGGATTGCGCGAACCGGTGCGGTAAAGTCCGGCTTCGCGATGTAAACCCGCGGTTTCGTTTTTTCAACTACGGGTTCTTTACCGGCGGGATTCCGGGGTTGCGGCTTGACGTTGACCGGTGGTGCAAAAAGTGTCTTGAGCCGCTGGACGTTAAACCGTTGCTTAATCCCGTCGTGCGACACCACTTTGATGGATTGATTGATAATCTCCACGACCACTCCATCGAAGCCCTTGATATTGACATGAACTCCCAGGGCGCAGCGGGGAAAGTTCACCCGCTCGGTCAATTCTCCGATTGGACGGGAAGGACCGGAAAAATCCGGCTTGGAAATGACTGGCGTGCTTGGTTTGGCTGGGGTTTCTTCATTGTCCGGATCAGGTGTTGCAGGCGATTGCATTGATTGGACCTTACCGACCTTCGCCGGGATAGCGAATGGAATCGAAAAAATTCTTTTTTGCAATTGCGCCCGATACCAATTGGCGGTGTTGATTAGCCCGAAAACTCTGCGAATCCAGACCGTTCAACGTCATTGCCCGATTGCTGATCGTAGGTGCAGAGACAGTTCGCATTCGCTGCGCGAAGGCGAGTTGAATGGGTGTCCAGAAAGTAAAAGTCGCTGTCTCTCTCGGTGGGCACATGGTTTGCGCAGAACGTGAAGAAAGATTGCGGAGGAATTTTCATGCGCGCTTTCGTCCGCGCGCTGCTTCCTTGGCGCAGGTGTGAAATCCGATTTCCTGCCGCTTCGGCTCCGGTTTGGGTGTGGCGGGTGGAGGATCAAGGATGTCCATGACGCGCTGGAGGACCTCGACGATGGCCACATCATGCAAGTCGAGGCGGCTTTTCAATTCGGCCTCCAAGCCGGCCAATTTCTTTGCCAGCGCTCGGGTGTCAGAGAAGACGCCGCGGATCTTCACAAAGGCCCGAACCACGAACACGCTCAACTGCACTGCCTGTGGGCTGTTGAGGACATTGGTCGCCATGATTGCGCCGTGCTCAGTGAAGGCGTAAGGGAGCATACGCGGGTCCCGGTGCTTCTGGGAACCGGTCACAAATTGTGACCGGTTCAGGGTCTCCAAATCTTTCTGTGTCAGTCGGATGAGAAAGTCCGCGGGGAAGCGATCCGCGTTGCGCTTCACTGCCTGATTCAGAGCCTTGGTCGGCACGCCGTAAATGCGCGCCAAGTCGGCATCAAGAATCACGCGCTCACCGCGAATCTCTCGAATCAAAGCCTCGACCGATTCAGCCGGTGCAACCGTGTGCTTCTTCCCGGGCCTGCCGAAGGTGGTCGCAATTTGCGACCTCAATTAAACTTGTTCTTCCGATACGCGCCCATGGCGGGGGCGTTCGGGTTCACCTCGGGGCCGAAGTAACGGAGGCAGACGAGGGGTTCGGTCTCACTGGTGTTCTCGAAGGTCACACCATTCTTCGCGCCGTCCTCGGCGCAGAAGTATTCGTCCTCGGTCAGTTTCACAAAGCGGATCAGTTTCGGACTGTTGAGCGGCAGACCGTTGATCGTGTCTTTGCCCTGCGTGCAGATGAGGCTCCAGGCACCCTTGTCGGTGATCGTGCACTTTTGGCCCGGATCGATGGTGAGTTCCTTTGCGGTGAAATACTACTTCTTCTTGATGCGGCCATAGACGATCCAGCGATCGACGTAGCCTTCTGGGCGGGTTTGGTCATCCAATTTTGGTCACGCGG
>CALBIE010000614.1 GCA_937893495.1 uncultured Verrucomicrobiales bacterium
CAAGTCGGTTCCCGATGGTTCCAGCCAGATATCGAAGATCGCATTCGCACTGGTAGACGCCAAAAGTGCAGCCCAAACTCGCCGATCAGCGGCTTCCCAGTTGCGTGGTTTGCGCAGTCCGTAAACTTTGCGCATCAGCAAGCCGAGGTTGAAGGCCGCGTATTCGATCAAGTGTGTCCCGTGACATTCTCCAGTCCCCGAAAAGGTTTCGGTGCCGACAATTGACAATTTGCGATGCTGTGATGTTCCCGCTCCGGCGATTCGTCAGGCCAGCACGTCATGAATCACGTGACCATGCACATCGGTGAGGCGGCGTTCGAATCCGTTGTGGTAGTAGGTCAGGCGTTTGTGATCGAGCCCGAGGAGATGCAGGATGGTGGCGTGAAAGTCGTAAACGGTGGAGATATTCTCGGAGGCACGATAGCTGAATTCATCGGTGGCGCCAAATGAGAAGCCCCGCTTCACGCCCGCGCCCGCGAGCCAGCCGGTAAAGCCGTCGGGATTGTGATCGCGGCCGCTTGCGCCTTTCTGAAAGGTCGGCATGCGACCGAATTCCGTACACCACACGACCAGCGTATCCTCCAACAGGCCGCGTTGCTTCATGTCGCGTAGAAGCGCCGCGCATGGTTGATCGAGCACCGGACCGTGCTTGCTGTATTGGTCGGCGATTTTCTTGTGGCCGTCCCAGTTGCTGACGCCTTCGCCACCGGTCTGGTACGCACCATTGAAGAGTTGCACGAAGCGCACACCCTTCTCGATCAGGCGCCGGGCGAGGATGCAGTTCCGGGCAAAGGAAGCCTTGAGTGGATTGGTGGCATCGTCAGCGCCATACAACTTGAGAATGTTCCGCGGTTCAGTGGAAATGTCGGCGACCTCCGGCACGCTCAACTGCATCCTGGCGGCGAGTTCGTAGCTGGAGATACGGGCCGCCAGTTGAGTGTCGCCGGGAAACTGTTCGAGGTGACGCTCGTTGAGGCGCTGGAGAAAACTGCGCGTGGCGCGATCGGTTTTTGCGTTCACCCCGGCCGGACGATCCAGATTGCGCAGCGGATTGGTGGCGTTGAAGTCGGTGCCCTGAAACGCGGCGGGAAGAAACCCCGGCCCCCAGTTATTCACGCTGGATTGTGGTGTGCCCCTCGGATCGGGAATGGCGACGTACGACGGGAGATTCTGGTTTTCCGACCCGAGCGCCCAGGTCACCCACGCGCCCATGCTCGGGAAACCGTCGAGCGTGTAACCGGTGGACATGAAATTTTCGCCCGGCCCATGGGTGTTAGTCTTGCCCGTCAACGAATGAACGAAACACATTTCATCGGCCATTTCGCCCAGCATCGGCACGAGATCGGAAACCATCTTGCCGCTCTGGCCACGGGGACGAAACTCCCACGGGCTTTTGGTGAGGTTCCCCTGCTCACCCTGGAAGGTGAGCAGCTTTTCGGCACCGGGCAAAGGCTGGCCGTGGCGTTTGATAAGTTCAGGTTTGTAGTCAAACGTATCGACCTGGCTGCACGCACCAGAGCAGAAGATAACCAGCACATTCTTCGCCTTCGCGGGAAAGTGCGAGTCACGCGGGGCAAAGGGATGGCCTGGATCAATGACCGGCCGGAGGGGTGGCTGAGCGGCGCCAAGCAGACCTTCGCGTTGCAGCAGGCTGGCGAGTGCGATGCCGCCGAGACCACGGGCGGAATCCGCGAGGAAGTTTCGGCGATTGAGTAATGGGTTCATGACAAGACCATTTCAGCCACGGATTTACACGGACGAACACGGATGCAGAAGGAACCGCAACCACTCCCTCTCCTCCATCCGAATGGAGGAGAGGGCCGGGGAGAGGAAGCTCGAGCAACGCCCATATCTTTGTCGTTGCAGCGAAGATTCGCGTGATTGCAGCACGAATGAACGCGGATGTGAACGGCCGCAGACATTCTCCGCCAGGTTCTGGAGTGCGCCGGTGCTCCGGCGCTTTCCTTGTGGCGTCCAACAATCGATGAATCCCGTCTGGGTGATAGAAATGCTGGCGCGCGCCCGAAAACATTTTCGGCGATCCAATTCGTCACTGAACCTTTCATGCCCATTTTCCGCCCGAAAGCGGCGCGGCAGCGCACGCACTCCAAGACGCTGACGCGCACACGAGAACGCCGTTTGAAACGGGATGCTTCGTCCATCCGTTTCCTAAATCCGTGTCTATCTGTGTTCATCCGTGGCTGAAATTCATGGAACAAAAACAAACTCGTTCGCATTAAGCATCGCGCGGGCAAACTGCTGGATGCCTTCGGCCCGAATGAAATTGACGGCATCCTTTTTCGCCGCTGCATCCGGCGCGCGACCGAAACAGAGTTCATAAGCTTTCTCGACCTGCTGGTCCGGAGACTTGCCGGCTTCCTTTTGCAGACGCCGGGCAAGCAGGTCTGCCTGCTGCATCACGAACGTGCTGTTGAGCAGATTGAGCGCCTGCAACGGCGTGATGGAGCGGCTGCGCTTGGGGACGACCTGACTGGCGTCGGGACAATCGAACGTTCCGAAAACCGAGTCCTTTTCCTGTCTCACCTTGGTCATGTAAATCATCCGGCGCCAATCTTCCGGGCCGTAGCTTTTCCTGGGATGAAAGTGGCGGACGTTTTCCATCTCCACCTCGAAGGCGCTGAAGCCGGGTCCGCCTGCCTGTAGATCCAAAACTCCACTGGCCATCAGCATAGCGTCGCGGATGCCTTCGGCCTCAAGCCGGCGCGGAGGAAAGCGCCAGAGTAACCGAGAGGAGGCATCGACCTTCATGGCCTCTGGATTGGAACGACTATCCTGCTGCCAGGTGTGCGAGGTCAGAATCAGCCGATGCAGGCGTTTGAGCGACCAGCCCCGGGCCATGAACTCGGCGGCCAGCCAGTCGAGCAGTTCGGGGTGAGTCGGGGGTGTCCCGTTTGCGCCGAAGTCACTCGGCGTGTCAACGATGCCTTCGCCGAAGTGGAACTGCCAAAGACGATTCACCATCACCCGGGCGGTCAATGGATTCTCTTTGCTGACAATCCAGTCAGCGAGGGCCAGACGACGATTCTTTTCGGGCGCGTCCCGCTTGAGCTTGAGGGAAGTCAGGGCGGAGATGGCGTCCGGACCGACTTCCTCGCGTTGCTGATCGGGCTCGCCGCGGTAGAGCCGATGCGTCGGACCGGGCTGGGAAAATGTTCCGGCGTAAACCATGGCGGATCCGGTGAGGGCATCACGCTGTTTCGTGGCCTCTCCCAATCGTGCGAGCCACTGGCGACCTTGCTCGGCCTCCGCTGACGGGTGCGCCGCAAAATCATAGGCCGCCGGCTCTTGTTTGCCCTTGCCCACCGGCAGGCGATCCCGGGAACCGGCCAGGAACTGCCAATGGTCGGCTTCGAGAGCGGCTTCGATACGATACTTGACGGCCAGGCGATCGGAGTATTTGCCTTCGCGATCCCGCGACCATTCAATTCGGTCGATCCGCTTTGGTTCGGACAATTCCAATTGCACCCAACCGCCGACCGTCTGGGCGGAAATCCAACTCTTCGAATTGCCGTATTTCCCGTCGTTGATGTGCGCCAGATTGTGCAGGGGATGTTTGAAATCACCGGAAGACGTGGCCTTGGTGCCCAGGCTGGCGAGCGCGACATTTTTGTTATTTGAAAAGATCTCCAACTCGTCAAGGCACGGTTGCGACTGGCTGCTGGCCTCAATGGTGAAGCGGACGATCCTGGCCATCACCGGGGCGAACCGGTCGATGTTGTGTCTGGCATCGACGGCAGCACGAATGACCGGACGCGGGCCGACGGGTTCATCGCCAATCGCTGTTTCGAGCACCAGCACATCGGTTGTCACCGCGGTTCCGTCCTGGCCACCCTGGAGCACGATCGTGCTCGACGGTTGCAGGTCATGCACACCCGCATCGAGCAGCCCGCTCCAGAGCGACATGCTGACAACCTTGCCGGAACCGTCTGCAAAAAGTTTCTGATTTACCGTGGCCAGCGGCTTCCGATCACTGGTAGTGGTAAGGTCTCCGTCGGTATCGAGTTGATACACCGCGTTCGTCGAATGCGATGGGTGGCCAGCGCCCCACGAAAGCCAGATGCGATAGCGACCTTTCACTCTGGGGCGATAGGCGGCGAGGTCTTTCGCGGGTTGGTTCTTCCACCAGGTGTATTCGCCGCCGCTGAGATTGGGCGAGCGCCGATCGGAACCGGCGTCGTTGGCGAAACCGGGTTGAGTGCCCTTCGGATTATAGCCCTTGCCCGCTGGTTTCACGAGGTGCTCGATCCCGAAGGTCTTCGCAATGTCCGCGTCGTCAATCAGGAGCAGTGCCGAACTCGAGGTGCGAACGAATTTGGCCAGGCGTTTGCGCAAATCGGCAAGCTCGGTATTGAGACTGGCAATCTTTGCCTGACGGTCGGGCGGAAGCGGCAGGGCGCGGTCCGCATGTTTTACACCGGCGAAGATCGCCTGCATCGAGTAATAATCCGTCTGCGAAACCGGATCGAACTTGTGATTGTGACACCGGGCACAGCCAAGCGTCAGCCCCAGGAATGCCGTACCGGTGGTGTTGATCATGTCGTCCAATTCGTTCATCCGCTGCATCAGGGCCAACTTCGGATCCCGTCCCTTCACGACGTCATAGGGTCCGGCCACGAGAAAGCCCGTGCCAATGTCCGCACCCAGCGTATCACCGGCAATCTGCTCACGAACGAACTGGTCGTACGGTTTGTCGGAATTGAACGCGTTGATGACCCAGTCGCGATAAGGCCACGCATTGGGACGCTCGCGATTGGTTTCGAACCCATGCGTCTCACCAAAGCGAACGAGATCGAGCCAGTGAGTCGCCCAACGCTCCCCGTAGCGCGGACTGGCGAGAACATCATCAACGAGCTTCGACCACGCATCGGCGCTTGGGTCATTCACGAATCGCTTTACCTGTTCCGGGGTCGGCGGTAGTCCGTGCATGACAAAGTAGAGTCGGCGAATCAGTTTCCGCCGATCGGCTCTCGGTGAAAGAGTCAGGCCGTGGTCCGTCAGTTTACGTCCAATGAAAGCGTCGATGGCGTTTGTCCAATTTCCAGCCTTCGGCACGGTCGGCCTTTTCACGGGCAACAGCGACCAATGGGTCAATTCCTCCCGAAACCGGGCTTCGCCATAACCCGCGGGAGTTGGCGCTCCGTCGGTAATCCATTGCTTGATCGATTCTATCTGCCCGGGAGTAAGTCGCCGGCCTTTCGGCGGCATGACCTTCTCCGGATCGACTCCGGTAACCAATGAAATCAGATGACTCCGCTCGACGCTGCCGGGCACAATCGCGGGTTCTCCGGAATTCCCGCCTCGCAACAGCGTCGCCCGAAGATCGACGCGGAATTCCCCCTTTTGTTTTTCCGGGCCGTGACACTTCGCGCAGTGCTTCTGAAGGATGGGCTCGACTTCTTTGGTGAAATCGATGGCACCGCCACGACTCGCCGTCATGGTCGCGGCCATGAGTAGTATCCATAACCCGCGCCACTCATTGTTCATTTGCGACATAATAAAACTTCAGCTTTTCAGGATAGTCCTGGACGAATTCCCCGCCCGTTTGAACGACCGCTCCATGGCGGCGACAGCCGCGTCACCGGCGATGGCAATGTGTTTGCGCATGGCCGCGGCGGCCGTATCTGATTCGCCGTCCTTCAACGCCTGAAGTATCTCCAGATGCTCGCGAATGGCAGCCTCCTGCGCGCGGTCGCGATTTCCGACGGTTTCGCGAATGACCTGAACAAAATTTCCGTACCGGCGAATCTCCTCGGCCAGCCGGGTATTGCCGCAGCCTTGCCCGATGGTCTCGTGCATGGCGCAGTCCGACTTCCAAATTTTTGCCGCCCAGCTTTTGCCGGTCACGGGAGAGTTCAACAGGTCGAGAAGCTCGTCCATCATGTCTGCCACCATGGTGGCAGGAAGCCGGCCACAGGCCAGACGGGTCGCTTCGGCTTCAAGCACCGCACGGACCTGGTAAATCTCTCGCACCTGAACTGGCCCGAATTCACGAAGAACGGCACCGCAATTCGGTTTCATCGCGACTAGCCCGACGGATGCGAGTTCACCGAGGGATTCGCGCACGGGCGTTCGGCTGATGCCGAATCGTTGCGCCAGATCGGTCTCGATGAGGCGCTGCCCGCTATGAAGCCGCCCGAGAAATACTTCATTGAGCAGGTTTCGCGTTACTTTTGCCCGCGCGGGACTGAACAGTTCAACCGAGTCGTGACCATTTTTCATTGGAATCAGCGAGTTGTATACAATCACAATCGATTGCATACAATGCAAAATGTTCAGCCGAAATTATCACGCCGTGTGTGCTTGAACCCAAAACGCCGGGTCTGGGGACCCGGCCTACAAGTGGAATGCCCGGTGCCCTCACCGGGCATTCCCCGTGACAGGAGGTCCACGGGAGAGAGCGACGCGTAGGCTTCTTCGTCGTCAGACGCTTGCCTCACCCGCCGGTCAAAAGGCGTGATCAAAAAAAAGGCCGGAACGAATTCGTTCCGGCCTTGATGAAATCAAACCGACTTGATTACGGCTTTGCTGGTGCGAGAGCGGGTTTTAATTTTCCAATTTTTGCCGTCGGCGTGGCGTCCGCCTCAAGATCTCCCAGGGCATATTGCAATCCGTCCAACATGTGTCGAAGCACCTGGGGATTCCAAAACGTGTCGTCACGATGACCGAGATTCGTATAGAAGAGGCGGCCTTTTCCGATCTCCTGAACCCACGAAACCGGCACTTCACGAGGGCCGTCACCATACTGCTTTTTGTAGCGCTCGTTGCTCTTTCCTTCGATCGGTTTGGTCACAGCCTCCTTGCTCATGTCCAGGCTCACGAGAACGCGAAGCTTCTCCAGCCCAATATAAGTATCGGGGTTATACTGATAAATCTCGTCCGAGTGCCAGAATCCCTTGCCGCCAAACGCTTTGTTAAGCACATGCTTCGGATCATCAAGCTTGAAAGCCCACTTCCCGCCCGCGCCCCACGGATGGCCATTGAACTGCCCACCGATCATCTCGCGGCACTTTGGATGATCTCCAAAGTTGTCGCTGGCCGCGTGAAAGCCGGCAAGCCCCTTGCCGCTGGCCACGAAATCGAGCAGCGCCTTTTCCTGCGCCGCGTTCTCAAACTTCATGTGGGTGGTGCTGTTCAGCAGGACGAGATCATATTTTTTCAGGTTCTCTCTAGTGAACACGTCATACGTGTCGGCCAGATCCACGGCGAACGCTTTCGTCTTCCGACTCATTTCCTGCACGGCCAGATTGGCAAACGGTATCGAAGTGTGAATGAACCCTCCGCAACGATAGAAAACGAGAATCCGGCGCGCCTGTTTTGGTTTGACCGTTGCCTGCTTCGGCACCGCGCTGGCGATTGATTTTCGCTGCTCGTCGGTGATGGGCTTGAAGCGGGCCTTTTTCTTCTCCTCCCACGTCTGGGGTTGCGCCTTCTTCGGCGGTTGCTTTTTCTTCGCCTTTTTGTCGGCGGCGGCAACGGTAGATGAGACGGCCAGCAACGCGGCCAGTCCGAACAGCAGTGCGAATTTCTTCATAGGTATGATCAGTGTGATTGAAAGAGCGGGTTAATGGAGGGGATTGATATTGTCCAGACTAAAACCAGAATCGTCGTGAAAGCAGGATCCGATTCGTCATCGAGCCCGCCGGCATTATTGCCATGCTCATTTCCGGGCCAGGTTGCGAATCGTCACATCCTTGAACCAGACGACTTGTCCGTGATTTTGAAAGCCG
Source organism: uncultured Verrucomicrobiales bacterium (assembly GCA_937893495.1). Classification (GTDB taxonomy): domain Bacteria; phylum Verrucomicrobiota; class Verrucomicrobiia; order Limisphaerales; family JAYPXF01; genus CALBIE01. The sequence goes on from CALBIE010000614.1 coordinate 7,749, forward strand.
ATTTTGCCGGTTCGCGGCAAATCCTTGAGCGCGGTCTTGAACTTGTTTACCGAACCGTCCGGGTTTTTGCCGGCGGTGTTCCAGTCATCCACGTTCACGTCGATGACTTCCACGCCGTTGATGCGCACCTTGATGCTCGGGCCTTTGCAGGTGAGGACCATCGTGTTCCATTCGCCCGGAGCCTTCGCGGGATACGAAGACGGCGCCTTGCCTTCGTAGAACGAACCGTTGCGCTTGCGGCCGTCCATTTCATGCCCAAGCTTTTTCGCGTAACCGGCGTCGTCCATCAGTTGAATCTCGAATCCTCCCTGCACGGGATTGTCCTTGTCTGTGCGATAGAACACACCGCTGTTGGCCGCCTCGGAAAGTCGGTAAGAGAACGCCAGTTCGAAATCCGAGTAATCCTTCTTTGTCCAGATGTAGCCCATGCCGCTGACGCGCTTCCTGCCCTTCTTGTCCTTCGTTTCCTCCATTCGGCAGGTCATCGCGCCATCCTCAATCACCCATCCGCCCTCGCGGTACTCAAACGCGTTCAGATTGCTCCCATCGAAGAGGATTTCGGCGGGAGCAGCGTGAAGAGTCGCAACAGCCGAAAGGAAGACGAAAAAAGTAAAAGCCGGTTTCATGGTGAGTCGGACTATCCGCGCGAGAAAGGATTTCGTCAATACGGCGGCTGGCCGCCGCATCCAACGCCGGTGGGGCGAAGCTCCCGCTGAGCCCTGAACAAAGTCCCATAGGGACAAACGGAACCGGGCGCTTCGAACCATTGAATCGTAGCAGCCGACGTAAGGAGGCTCTGACTTCTTTTAACTGAAATAGAATGAGCCTCCTTACGTTGGCTGCTACGAGGTTTATGGAATCGCACCGCTGGCGCTCGTGCGACAACGCCTTTTGCGCTCCATCGCGCTACTGATGTATAAAGCCTTTCGCGCGCCCGAAAGCGGCGCGGCAGCGCACGCACTCCAAGACGCTGGCGCGTTGTCGGGGTACCCGCTGTCTTCGCGAGGTTTTGGCGTCACGGCGATTGAGGAGAGGGTTCATGGGAATTACAATTCAGCCATGGATGGACACGTTCCAAGGTGGGGCGAAGCTCCTGCTGAGCCCTGATCGAAGTCCCGCAGGGACTATACCTATTCCGTCATCCCTTCGGGATTCTGAATTGGGCTCAGGTCCGAGCCGGACTGGCCTTGCAGCTTCGCCCCACCGCGGTTAAAGCCCCTTCAAAATCTCCGCCGCTTTGTCCTCAAAAATCTTCTGCCATCCGGGCGCCAGCAGAGAATCGCTGTCTTCCTGCGCTCGCCCCACGTTCTTCATCTGCTCCGCCGTCGGGCAGTAATAGAGATAGCCGTTGGAATAACCCGCGACAAACGTGGCCGCGTGCGGTGACGCCCGCTTGATGTTGAGACCAATCGGCACGGTCACTTCGCCGGGAAACGTCACGAGCCGGAAATCGCCGACGCGCAATCCCACCACCTCGGCGGCCACCGGCTTCATCTCCGCGGCGGCGTTGCGCGCCTGATGTTTTTCCAGCAGGGCCTGGTTGATCAACAACCGCGTCAATTCCTCCATCGTGTGGATATTGCGCGTGTAGGCCTCGAGATTGCGACGATTCTCCTCGTCCAGCTTTTTCAGATTTTCTCGCCCGATTTTTGCCTCGTTCAAGTACCGGTGCGAGTAGTACGACGGAAAGTCGCCATTCACCCCGTACTTCATCCGCAGCTCGTAAAACGTCTTCAAGTTGAGACTCGTCCCCCGCAACGACTTGAGCAGGCGCTCCTTCTCCAACTCCATTTCAGCGATGCGTTTCGAGTGATCGGCACGCGGCACTTGAATCACGTGATTGACGATTCGCAGATCGACCTGATCATGGGTGGGAATCTTTCGAACGGCTTGCAGCACACTGAGGCCGAGCAGGTTTCCCAATGGCTCGGCGTCGCGAGGATTACTCACATCCTTGTAGAGCGCCGGGTTGATGTCCCCTCCACAGCCCTGCAAAAACAACGCCATCGCACCGCCGAGATTGTCTTCAATCACCTTCGAGGCAAAGCCGACCACGTCCGCCGTGTCACCGGCCGTGAGGGGGGTTCCCTGAATCGGGTGCATTGCAAAGTTGTACACCACCGCCAACGGATTGCCGTTCGAGTCGTCCAGTCGCAGGATGCCGATCTCAGGATCGACCGGCCCGACCGCCGCGACATCCTCATCCGGCGGCAACGAATAGGCATGGCGCACATCCAACTGCCGGCCGTTCTTCAGGATCAATCGCCGGTTTTCCATGATCCGGTTTTCGAACCCAATCCCGGTTCCCGCATGAACCGGCGCCATTTTTCGCATCGCCTCCCGCACCGCCTGAACTGTTCGCGCTTCTACGTCCGGATGAACGCTGCCGTGGCAATGACTTGCGTTGATCAGGACATTCGCCGGCTCAATGCCCAATTCCTTTTTCAATCGCGCGCGAACTGCGGGAAGAAAGTCGTTCTTGATGGAACCGATCTCTCCGACCGCGACGGCATCGAGCGTCACAAGGATCGCCGTCGTTTCGCCGAGATTCAGCACGAGCGCCTTGGCGTAAAGCGTGTTGGCGGACGGCCTGGCAGCGACGCGACTGATGTCCACCCGGGCGACCCCGGCTTTGAGGACGGGAGGAATCTTGACGGCCGCCGAAGACGTCACCGTAACTCCGAAACAAAGGCAGGTGAAAAGGGTGGCGATTATTTTCATGGCGCGGTTGGAGTTCACGGCGTCGATGGTGCACTTCACCGCGTCAGAGATCAAATACTCTAAAAAAGAAACCGGCCCGAAGCTTTCGCTACAGAGCCGGTTTTCGGGGAAAAACAAATTCGACCCGGCGCAGTTTTACTAACTACTTCGTCTTCTTCGCCGGCCTGGCGCGAGGTTTCACGTCTTTGGCAAAATCCACTTCTTCAGCGCTGACCAATTGCGCGGTTTTGCTACCCAACGCCAGCGCTTTCAGTCCCTCTGGATTGCAGCCCTTGCTGATGGCCACGATTTTGCCGCCCTTATCGATGAGATAATTGGTAGGCATCGTTTTGGTTCCGAACACCTTCCAACTGTCGCGTTTTGGATCGAGCGCGTACTTCATATCCAGCTTCCTCGTCTCCACGTATTTGGCAAACTTGTCGTCCGGCTCCGCGAACACCGCCAGACTGGTGAGCCCCTGCTTTTTGTAGGCATCCTGCAAAGCCTGAAAGTAAGGCAGTTCCAAATCACACCCCAGACATCCGCAGGTCAATCGGACCAGCACGGGGCCTTTGGCCGTCAATTCGGCCAGATCAATTTCTTTGCCCGCAGTGTCCTTGATTTTGAATTCCGGCGCGTTGCTGCCGACTTCGAGGGGTTTCCGGGAGGCAGCGGCGGCATTGAGCGAAAGACCGGTGATTAAGGCGCAGGCGATGAGTAGTTTTTTCATGATTCAAAGTTGACGGATGATTCGGCGATACTAACCGGGAAAGTGCGGGCAGCAAGTCCATATTTCGATTGTTCGTCCGAGATGTCAGAATACGAAGGGTCACAACTTTTTGATGTTTCTTCAATCTTGTTTCTCCCTCTGGGCGACTTCACCTCTATCGACTTTCCACGCGAGTTTGACAGATGAAGCAAGCAACTCCGCTATTTGCGGGGTTCGACAATCGCCGTTTCAGTTGACATCATGCTATTACACCATATTGTGTAACAAATGACTCCCCCAATTGAAACGGCGAGAGTGCAGCCTGTTTTTCCACCAAAACCTCCGCCCGTGGAGCGACCGTTGCTCACGACGGAACAAGCGACGGACCTGATGCGTCTGTTCAAGGTTTTCGCCAACGACACGCGGTTGAGACTTCTGCACGCACTGATTCGTGCAGAGGAAATGTGCGTGACTGATCTGGCCAATGCGGTCGGCATGAAGCCACAGGCGGTTTCAAATCAACTCCAACGCCTGGTCGATCGCGACATCCTGGCCACACGCCGCAATGGAACCAACATTTTCTACCGGATAAACGATCCTTGTGTGTCCTTGCTGCTGGAGCGCGGCCTTTGCCTCATTGAATGCTGCCCCGAGTAAAACCCAAAACAATGACTATGAAATCAAATCAAAAAACGACGGACCATCGCTCCGTGTCGGCTGCGGTGGTGGCGGTGTTTCTCTTCGCCTTCGCGATCCTGGCGGGCGGAAGTGATTTGCGTGCGGCACCGGCCACGGGAAAAGCGATTCGACTCCGTGCGGCGGCGGATAAGAACGGGCCGCGCGTCGGGATTGAAGTGGTCGATCGCGCGAAGATTAACGCGAAACTGTACGTCGATACCACTGGGCTGCGGTTGTGGGTGGCTGATGCGGAATCGCTCCAACGCATTCGCAACTGGATTGCTGACCCGGCCTTCGCCCGCCGACTTGTGACCACCCGGATGAATGCCAACTTGCGCGAGACCGGTGTGGAACCGGACCTGATTCCCGTGCGCGGCGACGAGGGTAAAAAGGCCGGCATTGAAGGAATGGTGTTGCTCGCGGACGGCGAGTTCATTCGACCGGGCGAGTTCTGGGATTCGACCGGTGGCGGTATTGGCGAGGGCCAGAAACCCGCGCGGGGTGACAAGTATCGCGTGCGATTGTCGTCCTTCTACATCGACAAGTTCAAGGTCACCAACGAGGACTACTGCCGGTTTCTGAACGATGGCAATGCCGGTTACCGGACGACGTGGAATCTGCGCATTGGCCGCACGGTGCTGGGGAAGCAGTCCGGCAAGTTCGTGCCGGCGGATCGCTCGCTGGCAAAGTGCCCGGTCGTGCTTGTCAACTGGTATCAGGCCCGGGGCTATGCGGCATGGGCCGGCAAGCGGTTGCCGACCGAGGCGGAATGGGAATACGCTGCCGGCGGCAAGGAGGGGCGCAAATACCCATGGGGCAACGAGCCACCTGATGAGACCCGCATCGATTTTCCCGTCAAGTATCCGCACCCGGTTCCGGTGGACTGGTTTCCCGCCGGGGCGACGCCCGATGGCGTATGTCAAATGGTGGGTAATTCCGCGGAATGGTGCGCCGACTACTTCGACGCTGACGCGTACCGGAAGGCACCGTCGGACGGGGTAGCGGTCGATCCCACCGGGCCTGCAAACGGTTTCTCCCCCGGGACATGGTACAAATTCCGCGTCATGTTCAAGGGCTGGTGCAAGAGCAACCGGGCCGAGTACTTCACCTGCACCAAACGTCATGGTCGCGGACCCTTCGAGGATGCCTCGGCCGGCGTCGGCTTTCGCTGTGTGAAAACAGCCCCTTGAACAAACTGAATGCCTTCACCAGGAGCAACAGCCATGCACACAATACTGATCGCACCCGTAGCCGCATTGATGCCGATTCTGATGGCAACCACAGTGGCGGGAGCGGAACAGCCCGTCGCTCAAGTGCGAATTCTCCAACTGGCCGAGAATCTGGTCAAATACTCGAGCAACCCCGTGCTGGATGTTGGCCAGCCCGGCGCGTGGGATGACAAAGGCTGCGGCTGTTTCAGCGTTGTGGAAGCAAACGACCGCTTTCATCTCTACTACATGGGAGCGGGTGAAAAGAATTCCTGGCGAATCGGTCTGGCGACGTCGGAAAACGGGATCGATTGGCAGCGCTCTTCGGCGAACCCGGTATTGCCGCAAGGTTCCGCCGGCAGTTGGGATGACAAGGCGGTTTCCATGCCTTACGTCCTGAACGACAACGGCCGACTCTCTTTGTATTACTCAGGTTCAGGCAAAGGCGGTGGATTCGGCCTGGCGACCTCCAAAGACGGTGTGAAGTGGCAGCGCCATGGCAACGCGCCGGTCCTGCTCGGAAACGGCGGCAGCATGGACCCGTGCGTCCGGAAGTTCGATGGCCGGTTCCACATCTGGTATGTCGGGCAACGCGGGAAATCGTATCGGCTTTTTCACGCCACTTCAGCGGATGGGATCAAATGGGACAAAGAACCGAATCCGATTCTTCCATTGGGGAATGAGGGCGATTTCGATGAACGGCATCACGCGGGCCCAGTGGTGCTCAGGATTGGCGGAAGTCATTACCTGTTTCATCTCGGCGCGAGCAGCAAGGGCTGGAAGCTGGGACTGGCAATTTCGACCGACGGAGTGACGTGGAAGAAATCGTCGGTCAATCCGATTCTGGATGTCGGTGGCAAGAGCGACTGGGACGGCGGATCGATCATGAGCCACGACGTGATTTGGAAGGACGGCCGGTTTCACGTCTGGTACGCCGCGCACGCGGTCGGTCTGGAGGACAAACAGGAGCGGGACATGGCCATTCGCATCGGATATGCCACCAGCAAACCTCCCACACGAAAAAGAGCGACGGCGAAGCCTGTCATTCCAATTCAGAAGCCGCGACCGGCAAAATCATCCCTCATAGCCGCGCCTCAGGATTTGCCACCGGATAGCTCTGGCAAACCTCAACAGGCCCGCCGAGCGGCGGAGCAGGGTCTGCAGTTTATTGAAAACAAGGCAATCGACTGGATCAAGACCAGAAAGTGTGTCGCCTGTCATCACGGCCCTTTTCTGCTTTGGACCCACGATGAAGCGAAAAGGGCCGGGATTGCCATCGATGAAAACAAGCTGAGTGAGTGGACCCAGTGGGCGCTGAAAAACTCATCCCCGCAAAAGATGGACAAGGCATGCGATGACGATTTGGACGCCCATCATCAGTTGCGTCTGAGCCGCTCGCCCACTCTGCTCGACGTGAAGACGGAGGCGTCCTTCCGGGCCATCTCCAATCATTTGATCGGACGGCAGCAGCCCGACGGATCCTGGATCCCGGGAAACCGATTCCGCACCCAACAACGGAGATCACAGCAGGAAAGCAAGGAAGTCACCACCATGTGGTCCGTGTTGGCCCTGGGAACGGTGGAGAAGAACGCCGCAGGCCGGACGAAGAGCTGCCAGAAAGCCCTGACGTGGCTGAAAGAGAAGCGACCGGGCAAGAGCAATGAATCGCAGGTCTTGCATCTTTTGATTCAACACGAATTTGGCGAAGCCGATCGGAAGAGGGAGTTGCTCAAGGCGCTGCTCGGTCAACAGAACGGGGATGGCGGCTGGAGCTGGATGAACGGTGAAGCGAGCGACGCCCTGGCCACGGGACTGAGCCTCTATGCGCTGACCATCACCGGCCCGTCCGAAATTTCGGCCATCCACAGTGCTCAGCGATTCCTGCTCAACACCCAACAGAAAGACGGCTCGTGGGTCGTCCCGACAACCCTGACCACGTCCAAGCTGGCCGAATGTGGAGTTCCGAATTACTGGGGAACCGCATGGGCGACCATCGGTCTGCTACGGACGTTGCCGAAGCCCGATGCTGACGCGAAGGCAAAAGCTTCAGCGGATGCGGAACCACCGCTTGCAGAGGCCCCGTTCGATGCCGTTCAAGCCAAAGAATTTCGGCGACTTTGGGCCAGCCACATAAGCAAGGATCTCTTCTACACCAACTCGATCGGCATGAAACTCAGTCTAATCCCACCGGGCGAGTTCACCATGGGACGGACCGAAAAGGAATTCGATCGCTTGCTGGAAATTTTCCGGAAGGACCCCGAACTCAAAAAGAATGAGGGGGGCATGGTGACGTGGTCGTTGTTGATGATGCCGGCTCACAAGGTCCGGTTGACCAAGCCGTTCTACCTGGGCACCACCGAAGTCACAGTGAAGCAGTTCCGACAATTCGCCGAGGCGAGTGGTTACCGGACTGAAGCCGAGCAGGGCCTCAATCACGGCAAGCCCATTACGGGCAAACGGCCGGTTTCGACCTGGCGCAAGCCGATGGCTTGGCGCCGCAACTATGTGCAGACGGACGACGAGCCGGTCCTGCAACTCTGCTGGAACGACTGCGTGGCGTTCTGCCAATGGCTCAGCGAGAAAGAAGGGCGCGAATACGTGCTGCCGACCGAGGCGGAATGGGAATACGCCTGCCGCGCCGGCACCGAGACACCGTGGTCCTTCGGGGATTACAACGATTTCGAAAAGGTGGCACACGAATACGCGTGGTGGTCCGATGGCAATCAGGCGAAACATGAAATCCCGCGAACTGTTGCCCAAGGCAAACCAAACGCCTTCGGCCTGCACGACATGCACGGCAATGTCTGGGAATACGTCGCCGATTACTGGCACCGCCTTTATTACAAGGAGTCTCCGTTGAACGATCCCACGGGACCGGAGGTTCAGAGCGAGAAAGGCGACCAGCGTCGTATTATTCGCGGCAGTTCGTTTGACTGGGGACGTTGGGGCGGCGACTCGGCCTATCGCATGCGGATTACGCAGCGTTCCGGGCAACATCCGCACATGGGTTTCCGCGTGGCGCTGCGGATCAAAAATGTTCAAGGCGTGCCTCCGGCGGTTGATCCCGATGCGCCCCGCAGACAACAGAAGCGTGATCCAGGAGCGAACTCGAAAGCCGTGGTCAACGCTCGGCGCGACGCGTCGAAACGCGACGTTCAACCCCGCGAGCTGAGCATCGATCTCGATGGCAATGTGAAGATGGAGTTCGTCCTGATTCCCGCGGGATCATTCCTGATGGGATCGGATCAGGGCCCAAAGGATGAACGGCCCATCCACCGCGTCGTGATTTCCAAACCGTTTTACATGGCGAAACTCGAACTTACCCAATCGCAGTGGGAAGCGATCATGGGGCCGGATCGACGCCTCTCGGAACTGCGCAAAGGCGACAACGACATGGCCGGTCCCACCAAGGCGATGAACAGTCTCAGTTGGAATGACTGCCAGAAGTTGATCCAGCGGCTGCGATCAAAAGTTCCCGGCCATTCGTTTACCCTGCCGACCGAGGCCCAATGGGAATACGCCTGCCGCGCAGGCAGCACGACTGAGTATTCCTTCGGCAACGACGCCTCGCAACTTGGCAAATACGCGTGGCACGAAGGCAACATGGTCTGGCCCGGCAAGCCGGGCTTCAAGGGACGTACATTGTATCATGACACCGGTGTAAAACTCCCCAATCCGTGGGGTCTTCATGACCTGCACGGCGGCGTCTGGGAATGGTGCTCGGACCGGTATGACCCGGACTACTATTTCGATGCGGCGCTGCTGGACCCGCAAGGACCCGACACGGGGCGCTTTCGGGTGTTGCGGGGCGGTTCGTGGTTTCGTTATGCGAAGTATGCGCGCAGCGCCTATCGTCGGTTCTTTCATCCGCAGGGCGACAGCGATGGTGTCACGGCCTGGATTCTGGATTTCGGCTGCCGGCTCGTGATTAATCTCGAGAATCAGGATCGGTCAGAACCTCGTTAACCATTTCCAGCAGATCGACCATCCTGATAAATGCATTATCGGGTTCCATCCACAACGGATGCGCCCCAACGGATGAAGAACACACCTTTGCTGTTTCAAACTGTGCCAACCATTTGGTAATCTGCCTGTCTGACCCACAAAACAAATGTCCCCATTATCAAAAAGCACCATGAAGCGGCGCGAATTTCTATCACTCTCCGCAGTTGGAGCTTTCTCTGTCTTGCCAGCCGTTCGGGCGGACGACGTCAGCAATGAAACCATGAAAGCAGCAGCTCGAATCATTCAAAAAGAAGTGGACGCAGGCAGACTCGAGTCCGCAGTCCTGCATGTTCAGCACGGCTCCAAACAGTTTGTTCATTCGTTCGGCAAGGCACCGTCCGGCGATGCGATTTTTCTGCTGGCCTCCATCACGAAAACAATGACCGCCGCCGGCGTCATGTTGCTGGCCGATCGTGGGGAGCTCCGGCTTTCCGATCGCGTGATGAAATTCATCCCGGAATTCTCCACCGGAGAACGCAAAGAAATCACTATCGAGCAACTGCTGGTTCACACTTCCGGTCTGCCGGATCAATTGCCGGAGAACAGCGACCTCCGCAAACGCCACGCGCCACTCTCGGACTTCGTCAAAGCCGCCATCAAAACTCCCCTGCTCTTTCCACCGGGAACGAAGTACAAATACCAGAGCATGGGGCTGCTGCTGGCGGCCGAGATTGTTGAACGCATCACCAGGACACCGTTTCCCGATTTCCTCGCGAAGGAGGTGTTCAAACCACTGGGAATGAACCGCACCGCGTTGGGACTCGGGCGAATCAAGTTGTCGAATACGATTCGCTGCCAGACCGAATCCGCCGCGCCCGAGTCGGGCGCTGGATCGGCGGAAGCAAAGAAATGGGATTGGAACAGTCCCTACTGGCGCAATCTCGGCGCGCCGTGGGGTGGTGCGCATGGTTCAGCGCCGGACGTCACGCGTTTCCTGCGCAGCTTCCTGCAGCCGGACGGCAAGGTGCTGCGCAAAGAAACCGCGCGCGCGATGATCCGCAATCACACCAAAGGCCTCGGCGCGAAACGCGGACTCGGATTCGCGGTCGGACCAGCGGGATTCAGCACTCATTGCTCAGAACGAACATTTGGTCACAGCGGCGCAACCGGAACCATCGCCTGGGCCGATCCGAAGACGGACACTTCGTGCGTCATCCTCACTTCGCTGCCATCAGGTTTGTCGGGCAAGACGATTCTCAAACCAGTATCGGATGTGGTCGCGGAGGCCGTGAAAGGAAAATGAAAGCCAACTGATGAGCAAGCGATGGAAACGGCGAACGCCCGGTGAGGGCACCGGGCCTACCGTCATGCCGCCTCGCTCTGCCACCGGGTACCTCGCTGTTTTTGGAGCGCCGGCCTCCGGCCCGGCAGATTGGAGTGACCGAAGCTTGAACCGACCCGCAGGCGATCAGTTGATTCTGGTTTTCGCACTTTTTTTACTCCTACCAACTCAACTCTCAGCAGCCAATGCCGGGCCGGAGGCCGGCGCTCCACACCAACGTCTCTTTCACTCCGGCCACGATGGATATCCGCGCTACCGCATTCCGTCGCTGATGGTGACCTCCAATGGCACCGCTCTCGCCATCTGCGAGGGACGGAAGGACGGCGGCGGTTTGCAGGGCAATGTCGATTTGATTCTACGACGAAGTGCCGACAGCGGGAAAACCTGGTCACCCATTCAACTCGTCGCCAATGCCGGTGATGATACGCTCGGCAATTCGTGTTCGCTGCTCGATCTCAAAACCGGATTCGTATGGCTCGCCTTTACCCGCAGCCCCGGTCGCTTCCCGGAGGCGCAGATTACCGCCGGTGAATCGGAAGGCTCCACGCGAGTGTTCGTGACTCACAGCGAGGATGACGGAGTGACGTGGGCGAAGCCACGCGACATCACCGCCACCACCAGGCGACCGGGATGGACGTGGTATGGGACCGGCCCCGGCAACGGCATTCAGTTGCACAACGGGCGACTGTTCATTCCCTGCTATCACAAGGAGGGCGAACGAGGAACCGTCACGCGCAGTCACGCCATTTTCAGCGATGACCACGGAAAGACCTGGCAACTGGGTGCCAATGCCGGATTCGGAAACGGCGAACCACAGGCGCTGCAACGAACGGACGGGACCATCTACCTCAGTGCTCGCACAGCCCGCGGCGGACCGTTCTTTCGTTCCATCGTGACCAGCCCTGACGGCGGCAAAACATGGTCGAAGAAGAGCTACGACGAATCACTCCACGATCCGTATTGCGAAGCCAGTCTGCTCGCAATTCCTGGTGCGAATGACGGCAAGCCAGTCTGGCTCTACTGCCACCCGGCCGGGCCGGATCGGCACAACCTCACCATCCGCATCAGCCACAACGAAGGCCGCACCTGGCCGGGTAAACATCTGCTGCGTAAAGGCAACGGCCAATACACCAGCATGGCAATACTGCCCGACGGCCACGTAGGCGTCCTTTACGACTGCTGGGAGGAGAACAACTACCAGCTCTACTTTACTCGATTTGATTTTGAACGGTGGCGTGCGCCATAAACAAATGGCATTGTTTCATTCGAATCATGGAGCTGTTTACAATTGGCTATTTGGGTCCTTGGCCGCCACCGACCACAAGTGATCGCGTACCTTTCGGTCTCCTCGCGACGCTCTATTTGTTTGTCTTGGGATTTGTCATACTTGGCGGCGTCGTACTTCGGCAAAGACAGTCGCTCTCGCGGGCAATCCATTTAGCGGCACTCGGTAGTTTTATCGGCATTATCCTGGTAACACTTCCGTTCTTGATTTACATGGCCGAAAACCTCTCCTTGAAAACTGGATGGCCGAGTTGGTGGCCAGGATGGTGGCCCTCTTTTTGGCCATTTTCAGAATCACCATCGGCGATTGCGTTTGGCGGAACCTGGGGAATTATCGCGGGATATTATTTGAACAGCATAAAGTCGCGACGAGATCGCGTACCAGTCGTCTCGAACAAAGGGAAAACCATTCGCATTGATAACCCTGATCCGCCATCAGCTTCCCACTAATCCATCCAACGTACGGATAGCTTCCCTTTTCCCCTTGCCGCCTGATTCAGGCGCTTCTTCAGCTTCGCCATATTTTTGCTCCCATGTTCTCTACAGAAATCCCATGCCATATATTTTACCACTTGGGCGAAAGGGACGGCTACCAACGACAACAAAGCGGCGGCGGCCAACCCGATAGTGTCGAACGATTCCGGATGTCGAAGAACTGCAAGCGTAAAGACAATCGGAAAGGCCGAGCACATGATTATCATCCATGCATTCTGAACGATTGCCTCCGATTTGCGCGACAGGAACACCCCTTCAAATCGCGTGGTCGTCTCGTTGACTCGAATCAATCTGCCGCTGAGATATGGCTCCGGTCGCCACCCAAAGTTGTTTAACCGGATGTTCAGGCGACATTCCGGATACGTCTCGACGACATAGTCGTTTCCGCATCGCCTGGAAAGTTCCTCGAATCTTCCCCACACAATTTCAAGAGGCTCAGAAAACGTTTCACTTAACGATCCCAATTCCCTTTTCCATGCCAGACAACGAATCAGCCATGGCAGTCGCGGCATTATCTCTGCATTGCACGCACTACGTTGATCGATCTTTACATCCATTTGCCTCGCCTTGGCCACAATCGAGTCTCCCATGTCTCAAACGGCAACGCCAGCCGGAATTCCGGCACTGGCAATCCCGGCGCATCCAGATGCACAGTCCAAGTCACCTGATCCGGGAAGGAAGACAAATTGGTGCGCGTTGAACACCACTCCCGAAGCGCTGCCTCGCGGTTATCGCCTCACTTGAGCGGACCGACGATCTTGAGCCCTCGGAGGAGGTCCAGCGCGCGCGCCAGTACGGGATCACGCACAATGGGATGTTTTGCAAGCAAGGGCGCGGCCGCAATAGTCGCGTCCGGATCGAGCTTGAGTCGCAACTGTCGCACCAGATCGGCTTCGGTAATGCGCTGATTCCCGCCCACTCTTGATGACTGCAAACGATTGAGGGGAATCAGACTGAAGGCGTCCCGATAATAAATCTTCTCATCCCCGCTGCCGACCTTCACGGCGATGTCCGGCTTGACGCCTTTGTCTGAAAAAGGTTGGCCGTCGGGCATTCGCACCGTGTCGGTGGAAACCCGTAGTCGCAGGTCCCCGCTAATCTCGAACTCGGAGAAGATTCGAGCCTCACCCGCCGTGGCGTTTCCAATGACGAGCCCGACGTTGTTTCGCCGTAGCAACGCAGCGAGAATCTCGGCGGCGCCGGAGGTCTGGTGATTGACGAGTATCGTTACCGGACCGCTGAAAGCATTGGTCTTGGCCGAAGAACTGAGTGCCTGTTTTCCCAGCATCATCTGGATGCGCTCCGCGGAGATGAAGCGATCGGCCAGTTCCAGCGCGGCCTCATAATTCATCCCGGTCGCATAACGCAAATCCACGAGCCAACCGCCTATTTTTCCGTCAGGCTTCAGCCGCTTCAATTCTTTCTGCAATGAATCAGCCAGACCTTTGTCCACTCGCTGAATCCGCAGATAGGCGAAATCGTCGTTGAACAACTGGCTTTTGCCCAGCAGCGGAATCAGGGATTTCTTTTCCTTCGCCGGATCCACCAAATCGACGCGCCCCTTGTATCGGCCCAATAATCCCAGCACGGCAGCGGTGTTCATCTCGACGGTGGAAGCGTCCGTCAAGTTCGTGCGCAGGATCGCCAGGATATCCTCGACCGGCACATTAACCTCGATCGGATTCGCCCGTCCGCGTTGCGGCACCGCCGTTAGCACCGCCAGAAGCATTATCGACAATCCAGTTCGTATTCTCATGGTTTTGTTCAAAGCAATGTTTAGACCATCAACCGGGGTGATTATTTCAATGCTTTTGCAGCAATGTCCCGCCGGAAATGCGCGTTCTCGAATGAAATCTTTTCCACCGCCGCATAAGCGGCCTCGCGCGCGGCCTTCAAATCATCCCGCCACGCCGTGACACCGAGCACGCGGCCGCCATTGGTGACCACCTGCCCATCGCGGAGTTTCGTGCCGGCGTGAAACACCTTGGTGTCCGGCAGGGTCGCAGCGGTTTCGAGCCCGGAAATCGGAATTCCTTTCGGATAATCTCCCGGATATCCGCCCGACGCCATCACGACGCAGACGGCCACCTGCGGGCTCCATTCCAGATCAACCTGCCCCAATCGACCTTCCGTGCCGGCCAGCAACAGCTCCACCAAATCGTTTTTAAGGCGCGGCAGATAGACCTGCGTCTCCGGATCCCCAAATCGCGCATTGAACTCCAGCACCTTGGGTCCGCCGGCGGTCAACATCAGACCGGGATACAGGATGCCTTTGAAATCGATTCCTTCTTCAATGCAACCTTTCAACCACGGCACAATGATTTGCAGCCCGACTTCATTGAGTTCCTTCTCACTCAGGAATGGCGCCGGCGAATAGGTGCCCATTCCGCCGGTGTTCAGCCCCTCGTCATCGTCCAGCGCGCGCTTGTGATCCTGCGCGGTCGGGAAAAGCTTGGCCGTCTTGCCATCGCAAAGCGCGTGCAGCGAAACTTCCATCCCCTCCAGCAATTCCTGGATCACGACCTGCGATCCGGCCGTGCCGAACGATTGATCCACCATGATCTCGTCGATGGCTTTTTCCGCATCGGCAACATTCCCGGTCAGCAAAACGCCTTTGCCGAGGGCGAGTCCATCCGCCTTCACCGCGCAACATCCGTCGAGCGTTGCCGCGAACTGTTTTGCTTCCGCCGGATCGCTGAATGTGCCGGATTTCGCCGTCGGAATACCATACCGGTCCATGAAATCCTGCGAAAACGCCTTGGAAGACTCGAATCGGGCGGCTTTCTGGTTTGGTCCCCAGGTCTTCAGCCCGTTGGCCTCAAACAAATCCACAATTCCCAGCGCAAGCGGGTCATCGGGTGCCACAATCGTGAAATCAACCCGCTTTTCCCGTGCGAAATCGAGCAAGGCCGGCAAATCCTTTGCCCCGATGGGGACCAGTTCGACGGGCGAATCGTTCGCCGCCAATCTTTCGGTGGCGATGCCGGCATTTCCCGGGGCACACCACATGCGGGATATCAGAGGCGATTGCGCCAGTTTCCACACTAATGCGTGTTCCCTACCGCCACCGCCAACAACCAGCACTTTCATTGGCTCGGGATTGAATCAGGAATCCTCTTTGTCGCAAAGCGGATTCAGTCCACAATGCGTCGTCGAACGGAATTGCTAAAGTACTCGTCGAACGAGTACAACACCAACTACGGGCAAACACATGAATTTGACAGACGAACAGAAACAAATTGTCACCGGCTGGATGGAAGAGGGATTGAAGGTCGCCGATGTGCAGCAGAAGATGGACGAAGAGTTCAGCTTGAGCATGACCTATATGGAGGTTCGGTTCCTCCTCGATGACCTGCGCCTGAATCCGAAAGACCCCGTGGAACCGGAGCCTGAACCGGAAGCCGCTGCGACGCCAGAGTCCCAATCGGCGGCCGGCGACGCGGCTGGCGATCCATCGCAAGACCCGGCGGCGGGCTCCGGTAAAGTCACTTTATCCGTCGATGCCATCACTCGCCCCGGCTCATTAGCCAGTGGCAAAGTCACTTTCAGCGATGGCAAGAATGCCACCTGGTATTTTGATCAAATGGGCCGACTCGGAGTGGTTGCCGACGACAAGAGTTACAAGCCCTCGCCCGCGGACGTGGAGGATTTCCAGATGCAATTGCAGACGGAACTCAGCAAATTGGGACTTTAAGACTTTCCTCCAGCCGATTCCGTTTTTTCCACCGACGGCGGCATCGTAGGCCCAATCACGCTAATGACGGGTTCCTCGATCCGATTGGATCGGCATTTGGGACAGCGCGACGGTTTGGTGAGTTTATCGCGCGCGAACTCGAACTCGCATTTGCGACAGAACGCCGGTTCCACCACCAGGCGGCAATCCGTGTGCTTGAGTGACTTTTCCAGATGCCGCAGGTCGCCGGCAATCTCCTTCGCCGTGACGCGCATCTGCCGTGCGAGGGCGTTCACACTCAGCGGTCGCTGCCAGATTAATCCC
Source organism: uncultured Verrucomicrobiales bacterium (assembly GCA_937893495.1). Taxonomy (GTDB): domain Bacteria; phylum Verrucomicrobiota; class Verrucomicrobiia; order Limisphaerales; family JAYPXF01; genus CALBIE01. The sequence goes on from CALBIE010000614.1 coordinate 24,107, forward strand.
ATCAATTGCCGACGAAACATGCCGTAACCATCGCATAATCCACAGCTCAAGTCTTCCGATTTTCAGTTTCGATCTTCCCGACAGACTGCGCCATCATTCGCGCATGGTATATCAATCGGAAATCGAGATCAGCACGCGCGGGCATCGCGACATGCACAATTTGACCAACGAAGTGGCTGCGCAGGTGCGCGAGTCAGGCATTCGGACCGGCGTGGCGCAGTTGTTCAACATCGGCAGCACGGGAGCACTCGGAACGATTGAGTTTGAGCCCGGACTGCAAAAGGATCTGCCGGATGCCCTCGATAAATTGATGCCTCCGGACAAGAACTGCGGCCACGAACAAGCCTGGCATGACGGCAATGGGCATTCGCACCTCCAAGCCACGTTACTCGGGCCGTCGCTGACCATTCCCGTTTCGGATGGCCAACCGGTACTGGGAACCTGGCAGCAGATCTTTCACCTCGAATGCGATGTCAAACCGCGCAATCGGGTGATCATGCTCACTATCCTCGGCGAATAATCAACTCAAGCCACGTCGGCGCAGTTCAGCCAGTGTCCAGTCGTATTCGCCGACCAGTTGATCCACGACATTTCGTTTCTTCATCTCGCCGGGCATGACTTCCCACGTGTACGTCTCCATTTCGAGATGGGAGCACATTCCTGGATCATCGCGCAGCAGGTCGAGCACACCCTGCACATGGTCGGCCGTCGTCTCAAAAATCTCATTGGGCTGCGCGTGCAACGGAATATGAAAGTGAATCCGCCACTCCTCATCCAGCGGCGGCGGGAGGTGATTGTGGAGAGCCAACGCAACGTCGAGGTCTTTGTGTCGGGTAATTCGACCGTCCGCTCCTCGCGCAATCGTTTGATGAAAATAGATATCGTCCGTGAATGAATGCAGCGCCTGCCGCACGTCCGGTGTCGGATGCACTCGCAAGGCATTACTGATGTGAATCTTGCTGAGCTTGATTCTGTGCTTCTTCAGGCGCCCAATCGCTTCGCGCGCCGATTCGAATTCCACCGCGAGATGGCAACAGTCGTAGTTAATGCCCAGATGCTCGTCCAATCGCAGATCTCCCGGGCGGTCGCTTCGCATCTGCTCCATGAACGCGACCATTTCTTCACTGGTCTCGAGATAGCAAAGCGGCTCCGGTTCCAGGCCAAGATGGAGTTGCCGACCTGATTGACGGGTCACTTTCTCGATGTGCTCGACGCATTTCCAGAGATTCCTGCGAGCTTCACGCACCTGCCGGTCGTCTTTGATGAACTGCTTGTAGGACACCGGCACTGTGCTGACACTGCCTTCCACTCCCTCCGGCACAATCTGGCCGAGCAGATCAAACAACCGGTTCGTATATTCCACCCGCTCGGGCGTCGTCCAATCGGGGGCATACACTTGCTCTTTCACGCGCGTCCCGTGAAACTGCCCATAAGGAAATCCGTTAATCGTGAAGACGTAACAATTCTCCCGGTCGAGCCATCTGCGAAAACCCGCCAGAGTCTGCGGTTCGCTTAACTCACGCGCGGCCTCGGCGCTCAGGCGCAGGCCAATCGCATAGGCATCGTCCGGGCAGACTCGACGGCGAACCGCCAACACGTATTTCTTGAGCGAATCAAATGTCTCCACCCAATTGCCGCCACGGTGAATATTGGTGCAGTAGGCCAGATGCAGCCCGTGCTTTAGTTTCATCGGTGACGAGTGTATCAATTCCGAACCGAACACGCCAGAGAGTCTGGTGAGCGACCGCCGTTTATGGCCAACACTGAAGAACAGAATCGGTTTTCAACCGAACTGCGCAAGGCGGTTCGGGACGGCACGTTCGCGCGGCTAACGCTCAACCGGCCGGAAGACTGCGACCGGATTCTGATCCGCGCCGTGGAACTCAAGGGCAGTCTCCAACTTTCCTTCGTCTATCGCCATCCCACTCAAGACATCACCAAAAACTTTGGCACAGATGACGGACTCGAGCAGATTGAAGCCCTTTTGAACCGTAGGTTTTCTTCCGCCATGCTTGAGGCCAGCCCGTGTTCCTGGCAACTGAATCAGAAAAGGCCCGGTAAACACCGACTGATCCGGCACCCCGCCGCAAAGTCGCTCACTGAAAAATCACACGACCGAGAACGCGACTATTTGATTACCGCGGAAAACTCCCCCTGGCTTCAGTCACTTGACATCGCAACCGCAGCGGGAGCAATCAAAGCAGGCAAATCGGCAAAGTTTCGCCAGATCAATAAGTTCGCGGAGGTTGTCCAATCCCTCCTCGCGGATACATACGGAACGTCCCGGGCACCAATCTCCGTCACCGACATGGGATGCGGCAAGGGCTATCTCACGTTCGCCGTATGGCAGTTGCTCAGGCAGATGAACTGGCCGGATTGCACCGTGCTGGGAATCGAAGGAAGACCGGAGTTGGTCGAACTCTGCAATCGGACGGCGACGGAACAGGGCTGCAACGGCTTGCGATTCGAGGCCGGCCGCATCGAGCAATCAACCATTGGGAAAACCAATGTCCTGATCGCGCTACACGCCTGCGATATCGCCACCGATGAGGCGTTGGCCCGAGGCGTCGAGGCGGGCACCGATGTGTTAATCGCTTCGCCCTGCTGCCATAAAGAACTCCGCCGGCAGATCACGACCCCAGACGCAATGGCATCGGGACTGAAACACGGCATACTGCACGAACGCCAATCAGAATGGGTGACCGACGCTCTTCGCGCCTCAC
>CALBIE010000615.1 GCA_937893495.1 uncultured Verrucomicrobiales bacterium
CCGGCAAACTCCCCCGACATCCTCCAGACTACCGGAACCAATTCAATAGTGATTCCGGCAGCAACTAATCAAACTCCCTACTTCTTCCGAGCCCGAGTGTACGAGCCTTGAAATCGTCAAGGCCGGAGCAAAGCACAAATTCTGTGCCCGGGAATCGCGCCGGGCACTACCTCACATTCGTCCATGACGCATGATCGAGATCAGCAACCACAGGGCCATTACGGCCGAGATGACAAACCCGCCCAACCCGACGTAGGGATATTGTTCGTTGACGGTCGGAGACTGCACAATCAGCGCCGACCCGATGATCATCGCCACCAAAACCATCGAATAGGAAATTCGGTTGCTGATTCGTTCGGCCGAGTTGATGGCTGGCTCGAGACCCTGATGGCGAAAATTGATGCGCGCCTCCCCGGTCTTGATCTGCGACATGATGCGGCGCAGTTCCGCGGGGAATTCCCGAGCGAGTTCACTGAAATCCCGACTGAACTCCAGCATGCTCCCCAGGAATCGCTTGGGTCGCAACCTTGCCATCCGCGCGTTGCGCATAAACGGCTCCGCCTGCTCCACCAGGTTGTGTTTCGGATTGAGGTGCCGAACCAGTTCCTCTGTCAGGCTCAGTGCCTTTAACATGATGAACAAATCCGGCGGCATACGCAGTCGGTTCTGATTGGTAAGATCAAACAACTCGGTGACCAACTTGCCAAACTGCATTTCACCCGCCGGACGATAGAAATGCTGATGCATGAAATCAGCAACGCCGGATTCGAGGCCTTCGCGCGACGGCTCGGAATCGGAAGAGGCCAGTTTCAGCAACGCGTTGGTCACGCTGATCTCATTGCGCCGCGCGATCCCCCACACCAGATCGACAAACGTTTCGCGCGTGCGGATGTCGAGGAATCCCATCAAACCGAAATCCAGAAAACAAATGCGGTTCCCCGGCATGATATGAATGTTGCCCGGGTGCGGATCGGCATGGAAAAAGCCATGTTCAAAAATCTGTTTCATCACCAGATCGGAAATCCGACGAGCAATTTCAATCGGGTCCAATTGCGCTTCGTCAAGTTGGTCCAGCCGCGAAGCCTTGATCGCGTCGATGTATTCCATCGTTAAGAGACGAGACGTCGAGGCATGGTAATAGACTTTCGGAATGTAGATGGTTTCCTCTTCCTGAAATTGCCAGGCGAAGCGCTCCAAATGGGCTGCCTCGCGAGTGAAGTCGATTTCCTTCTCGAGGCTCTTGGAAAATTCCTCAACCACCGCCGTCGGTTTTTGCACATCCCAACCCTCCAGATGCCGCTCCATCATCCAGGCAATCTGTTGCATGATTTCGAGGTCGATCGCAGCAATCGATTGGATACCCGGGCGCTGCACCTTCACGACGACTTTATCACCGTTGTTCAGGACGGCCCGATGCACCTGTGCCATCGAGGCCGCTCCAAGCGGTTTTTCATCCACTTGAATAAAGACTTCCTGAAGGGTCTGGCCGAGTTCGTCCTCAATGACACGTTTGACCTCGGAGAACGGTATCGGTTCGACTTCGTCTTGAAGCTTGGCCAATTCGTCCGTGAATTCCTTGGGCAGCAGCTGGGTGCGCGAGGCAAACAACTGACCCAGCTTGATGAAGGTCGGGCCCAGTTCCTCGCAGGCCCGGCGCAGGCGTTCAGGTGGGCTGAGTTTGGCTATCGCGGCTTGTTTATCGCGATCCTGAAGAAAGGGAATCCGGTGGACCTGCGGCAGACCGATCCGTTGGGTCAGGTCGCGGAAGCCATACTTGAGAAAAATATTAACGATATGGCGAAACCGCTGGGCATGCTGAATCGTGCGACCAAGTTTTTTGAATCCACTGAAAAACATACCGGGTCAGGTTGGGTGCAGAGCGGGCGCTTACCAGTTTATACCGTGCCCGCATCTTGGTCAGCGAGGGGCCACGCCGCAAGTGAATTTGAATTCGGGTTGCTTCTTTGACGTGTTGCGCGAACCGTGTTGAAGTCCTCTGGAAAAGCGCAAATGGATGAAGCATTGGAAATCGATTGGGAAGTGGTTTCGCCCTCCGGCAAACCGCCACCGTTGCCCGTGCCCGCGTGGTCGGAGCAGGATCACCGCGACTTGCGTCGCGCCAAACATCTGCTTGAAAACCCCGGGCTGGCGGCAAAGCTCGCCGAACTCATCGGTGGTCCCGTCGAAAAAGGTTTCAAACTGCTGCCCAATGGCTGGCGCGATACCGTGCAGCTTGCCTCGCGCAAAGCGTTGATGTCCGCCATGGAGGTGGCAGCCACGACCGTTCGAGACCGGAACACCTCTCGCTCTTCCGATTTTTCCCATCAGGTTGCCGTAGGCGCGACGGGTTGCGTTGGTGGTATTTTTGGATTGCCGGCAATGATCTGGGAATTGCCACTTTCGACCAGCCTGATGTTGCGCTCGATGCTGGACGTCGCCCGTTCTGAAGGTCACCCGCCCAAGGATCTCATCACGCGATTATCCTGCCTCGAAGTTTTCGCCCTGGGTGGGCCGCAAGTCGCCGACGATGCGGCGGAGAGCGCCTATTGGTCCGTGCGATCGGCGCTATCAGTTGCGCTGTCTGACGCCGCGGTTTTCATCGCTCGCAATGGATTCACCACGGAAGGCGGTCCGGCGGTGGTGAAACTGATTTCCTCAATCGCCGGTCGTTTTGGCGTACTTGTTTCGGAACAGGTGGCCGCTAAAGCGATTCCGATTATTGGCGCCGTGGCGGGATCGACCGTTAACGTTCTGTTCATGAAGCACTTTCAGGATATGGCCCGCGGGCATTTCATCGTGAAGCGACTGGAAAACAAGCACGGGCAGAACACCGTCATCCGCGTTTACGATAGTACCCCATTGCGATGAAAATAATCGGCATCATTCCCGCCCGCTTCGCGTCCACCCGCTTCCCCGGCAAACCACTTCAGCTTATCGCCGGCAAATCGTTGATTGAACACGTGGTCGGGCAATGCCGCCTCGCAACGGCTCTGGCGGATGTCATCGTTGCCACGGACGACGAACGCATCGCCGCGGCCGTGAGGGGTGTTTGCCGCGTTGAAATGACCGCAACAGATCACCCGAGCGGCACGGACCGAATTGCGGAGGTCGCATCACTGATCGATTGCGACGCCGCCATCAACATCCAGGGAGATGAACCATTGATGGACCCGGAAGTCATTAACGCGGTTGCCGAGGCGCTCAACAACCGGGAAATGTCCACCGCAGCCACCCCCATTACCGAAGCGGCAGACTACGACAATCCTAATGTGGTCAAGGTCGTTGTCGATTCCGCCGGCAGAGCGCTTTATTTCAGCCGGCGCACGATTCCCTTCCTTCGGGATGACGCGGAGGCAACCACGGTGGAGCAACTTGCGAAGTTTCCGTTCCTGAAACATCTCGGCATTTACGGCTACCAACGAGAAACTCTGCTCAAGCTGGTACAGTTTCCGCCTTCTCCCCTGGAACTGGCGGAAAAACTGGAGCAATTGCGCGCCCTGGAGAATGGAATTGGCATTGCGGTAGTGCCGGTTAACTACGAGAGCATCGGAGTGGATACGCCCGAAGATGTGGATCGGGTCGAAAGGATTCTTGCCAGTCGAAAATAAACAGCCTCGACGCTTGCCATTAACCTGCAAATTGAATAGGCATTAAGTCCCGGGGACCGTAATGCGCGGTCCCCGTAAATTTTTGCCGATGAAATACATTTTTGTTACGGGCGGGGTGGTGAGTTCGCTGGGCAAGGGCCTGACGGCTGCGTCGCTGGGCACGCTTTTGGAGAACCGCGGCCTCAAGGTGGCGCTACAGAAGTTTGACCCCTATTTGAACGTGGACCCGGGCACGATGAGCCCGTTTCAGCACGGCGAGGTTTACGTGCTGGACGACGGGGCAGAGACCGACCTCGACCTCGGTCATTACGAACGATTCACAAGCACCAGCCTGACGCGGTTCAACAATCTGACCAGCGGTCAGGTTTACCAGACGGTCCTGAACAATGAACGCGAAGGTAAATACCTCGGCAAAACCGTGCAGGTAATTCCGCATGTCACGGACGAGATTCAGAACCGCATCCGCAAGATTTCTGAACAGTCGT
>CALBIE010000616.1 GCA_937893495.1 uncultured Verrucomicrobiales bacterium
AATAACGATCGCCAATAAAGTCTGGCACCGTGAATTTTCCAAACTTGCGGAGGTAGGGCGCCAGACACAGCGCGAGCAGGACATAGCCTCCCGTCCAGCCGATCAGGTACATCGTCCCCGTGTAGCCCATAAACGAAATCAGGCCCGCCATCGAAATGAATGACGCAGCGCTCATCCAGTCCGCACCAGTGGCCATGCCATTGAACACGGCGGGAACGCCGTGGCCGGCCACATAAAACCCCTTTGTGTCACTGACCCGCGTGTAGATCGCGATGCCGATATAGAGGGCGAACGTCAGCCCTACCATCAGATACGTCCAACCTTGAATGCCCATTAGTCCTCGTCCTCCTCTACATCATACTGCTTATCGAGTTTCCTCATCACCAGTGCGTAAACCAGAATCAGGATGATGAAGACGTAAATCGTTCCCTGCTGAGCAATCCAGAAGCCGAGCGGAAACCCACCGATTTTAACTTCATTGAGCGTCTCGACCATGAAGATGCTGAACACACAACCGAACAAAAACCAGACGAACAGGAGGCATGCCAGAACGATGAGGTTGGCCCGCCAGTATTCTTCGTGCTTCTGCCGTGGACTCGGCTTTTTCTCAGATGGCGCCGACTGGGCCGCGCCCGATGGTGATTTTTTATCTTCGGCCATAAGCTGGGAACGGCGCGGATTAAACCGCATGACCCCATGTCGGACAACTGAAAACAGTCGAGATTGTCAGTCTGTTGCATATTGAATCCGCCGGGAGCGTGGCGTTCATCCTGCCGCGTCGCTGAATCCGACGGGTAGTTTTGAATCTCTTGGAAGTGCCGGCTGCAATGCGGAAGTTTCGCCGTGAAAGATGCTGAAACCGAAGCTGCGGAGCCAATTATTCAATCATCTGAGCCGTCATATATTGGGTATTGATTGAAGAAATACGCGTGCGTAGCTTCAAATCCCGGTTCCCTTGACCAAATGACGCGTAACCTGTCCAAAATACTCGCGAGTGTGTTGCTTCTGGGCGCAGGCGTTTGCCGGGGCGAGCCAGTCGATTTCAGTCGCGATATTCTCCCGATTCTTTCGGACAATTGTTTCCATTGTCATGGCCCGGACGAGGCTAAACGCAAGGCCAGGCTTCGGTTGGATACCAGGGAGGGCGCGCTGCGCACGACGGATGCCATCATCGCCCCCGGGAAGAGTGCGGATAGCGAGCTGATAAAACGAATCTTTGCGACCGACCCGGATGACTTGATGCCGCCGCCGGATTCGAATCGCAAGCTTTCCGAGCGGCAGAAACAGCTCTTGAAGCAATGGATTGATGGCGGTGCGGAATGGGGCCGGCACTGGGCGTTTGTGAAGCCGTCCCGCCCGAATCTGCCGACAGTGAAGACTCGAACCCGGGTTCGCAATGCCGTCGATAACTTTGTTCTCTCCCGCTTGGAACAGGAAAAATTTCGACCCATGCGCGAGGCGGAGAAGCGGACGTTGATTCGTCGGGTTACTTTGGATCTCACTGGCTTGCCGCCGACGGTCGAGGAGGTCGAAACGTTCCTTCGCGATGAAAGTTCGAATGCGTATGAGCGGCTCGTTGATCGATTACTGGATTCGCCGCGCTATGGGGAACGGATGGCTTGGGACTGGCTCGATATCGCCCGCTATGCCGATACGAATGGTTATCAGGGAGATCGCACCCGAACGATGTGGCCGTGGCGTGACTGGGTGGTTGCGGCGTTCAATCGAAACATGCCCTACGACCGATTCACGGTCGAGCAACTGGCGGGTGACATGTTGCCCAACCCCACTCGCGAGCAGCGCATTGCCACGGGCTTTCATCGCAATCACATGATTAACGGGGAAGGTGGCCGAATCGCTGAGGAGAATCGGGTGGAATACATCTTTGATCAGGTCGAGACGACCGCGACGACCTGGCTCGGATTGACGATGACGTGCTCGCGATGCCACGATCATAAATACGATCCGATTACGTTGCGGGACTATTACGGACTGTTCGCCATCTTCAACAACACACCGGTCAATGGTGGCGGCGGGAACGGGCAGACGGCACCCGTGGTTGATTTCGCGTCGGAAGCGCAGAAGCAGGAATTGGCCCGGTTGCGCAAGG
>CALBIE010000617.1 GCA_937893495.1 uncultured Verrucomicrobiales bacterium
AGCGGGAGTGGTGGAGTATTGGAGCAATGGAATACGGACACTGTTCGGTGAGCTGAACCGCAGCACTCCAACACTCCATTACTCCTCGTCAAAGGCGACGATTCGCATTGGTTGGTGAATCTCAATTGCATCACTACGGCTTACCGCAACGCAAATTCACCCAAATCCAGCCAGCCATCGGCCCCCTGCCCGCGATTGGCGAAGTGGAATCGTTTTCCATTGTTCAACGAATTCACAACCCGGAGAGATGCCCGGCACGCGCCCGCCTTCAGGCCGGCCTTGTCTTCCGTGTGACTCATGACAACCGCAGCGCCGGGCAAAACCGACGTCAGTTTCCAATCTGGCTTGAGAAGCACCGCCTCGTTCCCCTCCTGTTGCAAACGAAGTTGCACCGGCCAGTCATAATAGAACGGAGCAACCCCGCGATTCTCAATCTTGACGGTAAACTCGATCGCTTGATCATGCGGCCCCGCCGGCAGCGTCACTTCAGCAATGTGCAGTTCATAGCCCAATGATTGAGCGCCGCCAATCGCACGGTCGCGTTCATCATCGGATAATTTTTCAGAGAACGCCCGCTGGTTAATGAGCCACGAGCAATGAGTCTGTCGGACGCATTCGCCGAAATCTTCGATCTTCGCATCGTCTGGAATTGGACGTTTCCAGATGAGCGACTGAAACTCCGGCCTGAGCTCGCCCCCGATCGGTTGAGTTTGCCAGCGGTCCAACACCCCGGCACGTTCAAGGACAGATTGAAAATGCCAGTCAATGGTTGGCAGCGTGCTGAACGTAAACGAATCGTCGTGAAAACCAATCGGCAGCGTTTTGCCGTCGGCATAAGGCAGACGCACCAGCAGGCGGGTTCGGGTGAAAGCATTGGTGTAGGCGTGCAATACGCGATTTTGCATGACCTCATTCGCAAACCAGTTTTCGTGCGGAAAGGTGTGCCATTCGCCCCAGAAACCCAGCAGACCGACCGTAATGAAGCCGATTCGCGGGTCACCGTCGTACTGCCGACCAAAGGCGGCAATGAACGACTCCAGCGCCTTAATCAATTCCTCGTTCCCGTAATCGGGTGACTGGCCGCCGCCATGATCCTGATAGGGACGCATCGTCAGTCCGTTATCAATCAGAAACTTTGGCACCCCCGTCGCCTTGCCCGGGTAGTCCAGATAAACACGCATTACCAGTTGATGCCCCCGCGAGGCGACGTCTTTGAGTGACATCTCAAATTCGTCGTCGAACTTGAAGGAGTCCATGCCGTCCATCAGTTCGTTCAGGCCAAAATAATCCCACTCCATACTGTGCGGAAACGCGTCTCCATAGTCCGATCGGAAAGGGAGGAAGCCCTTGAGTGGATTATCCGCCGGAGCGGACTGAAAGTTCAGTTTTCGAGTAATGCTTTGTTCCCCGACCTCGGGTCGCATGAAAAGCGCCAGAACGACCAGAGCCGCGATGAATAAAACTATGACGACGATGGAAGTCGGGCTGAAACGCACACCCGATTGGGCGATGCTTCGCGCCGGGTTGTCAATTATCGAATCGCGGCCTGCACAGGATCGGGCGCATCTCAGTTTATTGCTTCTCCGTCGCCGGCCAAGGCGGGGCACCCGCATTTCTCCCACCCCATGAACCGGACGGAGCGCGGGTCTGCGACCCGCAGCAACTTCGTCAGACATATCGTGGACGAAACCAACGGGAACGCCTTCGAGTCCGGGGCTTGCTGCGGCTCACAGAGCCGCGCTCCGGTTCAGGGGGTTCAAAGCGCGAACCCCCTCTCCGCCGCCTTCGCGTTGCTTCGGCGCGCCGCGCCAGCCTTCCCCTCCATTCACATGGAGGAGAGGGAGTGGTGGCGGCTCTGCTGCGTTGGGTACATTGATGTTCATCCATGGTTTCTGACGCCAACTGCAGGCAGGCGCTGCTGCGGCATGAATGCCGCGTTCCGGTCATTTCGACTGCATCAATCCGGTTCAATTCCAATCGTTCCGACACATCAAATAACTTACAGCCTTCAGTCGTCTGGTCTTCTCGTGATCACCATTACCATTAGACCGGGCACACTGGCCGGTTTGCTCGCCGGCACCTTGTTCGGTTCGCTCCTCCTGCTGCTGGCTTCGCCGGCGTCCGCCCTGCCCGCCTTTTCAGCCAAAAGCGGACCATGGTCGGCACCCACGACGTGGGAAGGCGGATTCGTTCCGCGAGGTGGCGCGCAGGTGCTTATCCGGTCCGGTCACCGGGTTGTCTATGACGTGGAATCCGATGACACGATTCGCGGCATCAACGTAGCGGGTACCCTGGCTTTTTCACGCGAGCGCAATACGCGTCTCAACGTCGGGTTGATCAAAATTCAGCACGGCAATGGTTATTCCGAAGAAGGTTTCGCCTGCGACGCTCATCTGCCGGATTTGAAAAACGATCTGCCTTTGCCTTCACTTGAAATCGGAACCCAGCAACAGCCTATACCCGCTGGCATCACCGCGCATCTCCGACTCGTTTTTATCGACGGAATGGACGAGAAATCCTGTCCGGCCATCGTCGCCTGCCGGACGCGGATGGAGATTCACGGCGCACCCATGAACCGCACCTGGGTCAAACTCGGCAAGACCGCCGACAAGGGCACTGCGGAAATCACATTGCATGAATCCGTTACCGGCTGGCGCAAAAGTGATCGTGTTATCCTCACGGCCACCAGTCGTACCGGTTACGGCAAGGGATACCAGACTGAGGAGCGATCCATTCTCGCCATCAAAGACAATGTGATCACGCTCGATGCGCCTCTCGAATATCCGCACAAGGGCGAAGGCGAATATCGTGGCGAGGTCGCCAATCTCAGCCGCAATGTCGTCATCGAGTCCGCCAATCCCGAAGGCGTTCGCGGGCATACGATGTATCATCGTGGATCATCGGGCGGCATCAGTTATGCTGAGTTTCGACACCTGGGAAAACCGGGCATCCTCGGTCGCTACTCGATTCATTTTCATCTCGTCGGCGACACGATGCGTGGCAGTTCCGTCATTGGCGCATCAATTCGAGACAGTGGAAATCGCTGGATAACCATTCACGGAACACAGTATCTCGTAGTGCGTGACTGCATTGGTTACGGCAGCACCGGCCACGGTTTTTTCCTCGAAGACGGCACGGAGGTTTACAACGTGCTCGACCGCAATCTCGGAGTACAGGCGCGACGCGGCAGCCGTTTGCCGGGACAAGTATTGCCTTTCGATAACAATCAGGGCGCGGCCTTCTGGTGGGCCAGCAGCTTGAACAGTTTCACCCGCAACGTGTCCGTCGAAAACGCGCGTTACGGTTATCGCTATGAGGCCACCCCAGGCCGCTCAACCTCCCTTGAATTGCCAATTCGCCAGCCGGATGGAACGCGCAAAGTCACCGATATTCGCACCTTGCCGTTCATCCGCTTCGACAGCAATGAGGCGCACAGCGAAGCAGGTCTGTACGCCTTCAATCTCGGCGAAGGCGTGCAACGCATCGGACCCGATGAGAATCATCCGTTCATCGTGCGCGACTTCAAAGCGTGGAATGTCCACTACGCCTTCCGTCCCCAGGCCCCTTCCCTCCTGGTCGAAAAGCTCCATATTCACAGTGCCGCATACGGAGTGTATCACCCGAACTTTGATCGCCATGTTTATCGGGACGTGTTGATCAGCGACACTGGCGCCGAGCCCTTCAATCGCGGCCACGATGATGACAGCATCCAATACGGCAGCGTGTCCGTGGACGGAATTCAGTTTGATGGCATCTACGGCGCCCGCATGCCGCTCATTCAACTCTCCGACAACAACGCCAGCGGCACGGCCGAATCTCATTTCCGCAATGTCAAGATCACCAACTGGCGCGGCACCCGCACCCGTGAACGCTCGCTGGTCAATCGCGGCGGTGGTCCGCGTCCGAAACCCAAGACGCCCACGGGTGTCCCGATTTATCTCCACAATTGGTTTGGATCGAAAAACACCGCGAAGATTGTCAGCACGGCGGCGTTGGATTTTGGAGCGGACGGTCTTGATTACCGACGAGAACAGGAACTGACCGGTGACGAAGCTCGGGTCGCCGAAATGAAAAACGTTGCCTGGCCCCGGCTCTTGAACCCGATCGATGACCTGCCGCCCGCAACCGTGATTACCCACGTTCAGAACGACGGGGACGTAATTCATGTGCGCGGCACCAGCGCGGATAACTCGAACCTTGCCCGTGTGACGGTAAACGGCAGGACGGCCACCTTGCTTGCCTCGACTTTTGGCGAGTGGAAGATTTCACTGCCTTTGCCAGCCAATGGCAAATTGACTGCTCAAGCAGAAGATACGGCGGGAAACCGGGAACTCACACCTCACGAATTGCAGTTGCGTTGAAGACTGAGACGGGGGGATATGGCTGGGAAGCATTCGTGGCACCGACCGGCTCGCTTGGAGTATCTTCCCCCTCACCCCACCCTCTCCCTCAGGAGAGGGAAACCGAATGCACGCGGCGTGAATTATTTGACGATCCCATCTGCAAATCCAGCGCACTGTATGACCTCCTCTCCCCGAGGG
>CALBIE010000618.1 GCA_937893495.1 uncultured Verrucomicrobiales bacterium
GCAACGGAATGCGGGTCTTTGTCGCAACCAGAGGGAGGTTTTTGGCGGCTGTGGCGACGCTGGCCCTTTTGCTCACTGCCTGCAACCGTACCCCTTGGAGCACCCCCGGCGAAAGGGGTGTTGCTGCGACACCCGCTGCCCCGAGCGACGCTAAAAGCATTGACGACTTCGTCTTTGGCCGGCTCAGGCAACTGAAACTTGAGCCCGCTCCAGACTGCTCCGATGAGGTTTTTTTTCGGCGTGTTAACATCGACGTATTGGGAACGCTGCCGACGGCAGATGAGGCGGCCAGGTTTTTTGCCGATCCATCGAAGGTCAAGCGACGCGTTCTCGTGGACGAATTGCTCAAGCGGGAGGAGTTCGCGGATTACTGGACGATGAAGTGGGGTGACCTGCTGCGGATCAAGGCCGAATTCCCGATCAATCTTTGGCCGAATGCGGCGCAGGCTTACACCCGTTACGTGCGTACGTCGATCGCGCAGAACAAACCGTACGATCAGTTTGCACGCGAGCTACTGATTTCGAACGGGAGCAATTTCCGTGTCGGCCAGGTGAATTTCTATCGCGCGATGCAGAACCGTACGCCCGAGGGAATCGCGGTTGCCGTAGCGCTGACCTTTATGGGCACACGCGCGGACAAATGGCCCGAGTCGAAATTGGCCGACATGGCGGTGTGCTTCTCGAAAGTAGGATATAAACCCACGCGCGAGTGGAAGGAGCAAATCGTTTTTTGGGACCCGGCAAAAACTGTGCCATCGGCCGATATGAAGGGCCCCAACGATGCCACGAAGGCGGTTGCTCCGAAGGCGCCGCTTGAGGCGGTGCTGCCGGACGGTACAAGAATCAGAATCGCGGCCGATCGTGATCCTCGGGTGGCGTTTGCCGACTGGCTCATTGCGCCGAAGAACGAGTGGTTCGCGCGCAGTATCGCCAATCGGGTCTGGGCGTGGTTGATGGGACGCGGCCTCGTCCACGAGGCGGATGACATCCGGCCCGATAATCCGCCGAGCCATCCGGAGTTGCTCGCTTTCCTGGAGCGTGAGTTGGTGACTCATCGCTACGATCTGCGGCATCTCTATCGGTTGATCCTGAACTCGCGTGCCTATCAGCTTTCGGCACAGGGACAATCTCCGGGACCGGCAGCGGAGTTGAATTTTGCGAGCTACCCGCTGCGGCGGCTGGAGGCGGAAGTCTTCATTGACGCCATCAACAAGGTCACGGGCACTTACGATCTGTACACGAGTGCTATCCCGGAACCGTTCACCTATATCCCAAAGGACATCCCGGCGATCGCGCTGGCGGATGGGAGCATCACCAGTTCATTTCTCGCCTTGTTTGGACGTTCCGCCCGCGCGACCGGAGAAGAGAGTGAACGGGTCAGCAAGGTGCTCCCGGGCCAATTGCTGCATCTGCTGAACTCAACCCACATTCAGAACAAGATCGAAAAGGGACCGGGGCTGAAGGCGGTGTGGGATTCAAAGCGATCAGATCGCGAAAAACTGGATCGCCTTTACCTGACGATACTCTCCCGTTTGCCAACGAATATTGAGGCGCGAACGGCAATGGCCTATTGCGCCCCGGGTAGTTCCGGCAGCCAGTCGCGCGAATCGTGGACCGATCTCGCGTGGGCATTAATTAACAGCGACGAGTTTTTGTTCCGTCATTAAATACCGGAAAGGGAAACGATTATGAACAGCCACTATCTGCCGGAAATTGGAATGGGAGCGGTGCCACCGTTGGGCTTGCGCCTGAGCCTGCCCCAATCCCGCCGCGACGCCCTGCGATTGGGGTTATTCAGTCTCGGCGGAATGTTGAGTGCCTGCCGCCCCAAACCGGCTGCCGTCGCTGGCGGGGATGGGAAGGGTGGACTGCCTGGCGCAAAAGCCCGATCCATCATCCAGGTCTTCCTGTGGGGTGGCATGTCGCACATCGACACGTGGGATCCGAAGCCCGATGCCGGCCGGGATTACAACGGCCCGATCGGCGCGCCGCTGGCAACCAATGTGGACGGCATCCGCATCAGCCAATGGTTTCCAAAACTCGCCCAACAGGCGGACAAATACAGTCTCATTCGTAGTATGACTCACCGCATCAATGGGCACGAAACGGCTGCCTACATGGTGCAGACGGCGCACACACCCGGCGAGCGTCTCGCCTATCCAAGCGTCGGGGCGGTATTTTCCTACTTCAATAACGAATATTACAAAGGGGTGATACCGCCCTATGTAGTCCTGACCCGGCCGCAAGGCAGGTTCTCCGAAGAGGGATTCCTGGGGCCTCGTTATAAGCCGTTTGCCACGGGTGGAGATCCGAATTCGGCGCGGTTCGAGGTAGAGGGCATTATCTCGAAGAACATCAGCGACGCGCGGCAACAGGCTCGGCGCGATCTTCTCTCAAAACTCAACACGATGAGCCGTTCACTGACGAACAACGCTGTGCTCGCCGCTGCCGGGGAAGCCAAGCAGCAGGCGTACGATCTAATCCTGGGTGAGGGGCGCAAAGTGTTTGACCTGAACAAGGAAAAACCCGCGCTACGGGACCGTTACGGTCGTCACACCTTCGGGCAGGATTGTCTGGCGGCACGGCGAATGGTTGAGGCGGGCGTTCCGTACATCGTCATCAACTATCCGGGCGGATGGGACACGCACAGCAACCACTTCCAGACCATGGGCCGACAGTGTCCGCAACTGGATCAGGGACTGGCGGCGCTGCTGGAGGATTTGAAGGACCACGGCTTGCTCGACTCGACCCTGGTGTGGTGCTGCGGCGAGTTTGGTCGGGGACCGAAGGTGGACTGGCAGCCACCGTGGAACGGCGGTCGCAATCACTACGGCGCCGTATTTTCCGCGCTGGTTGCGGGCGGCGGTTTCAAGGGCGGGCAGATCGTCGGCGAATCCGACGCGCGGGCGCAGGAAGTAAAGGATCGACCCGTCTATCCGGTGGATTTGCTCGGTAGTATTTACCGGTTGGCGGGGATTGATCCGGCGGCTCCGTTGCCGCACCCGATGGGTGCCAATGCCCACGTACTGCCGGGGCCGGCGGAGAACGTTAAATCAGGCGGTTTCCTGAAAGAAATCATGTAACTCACAAACCGGGGAATATTATAAAACGCATTCGCTGTTTCCAATTGTTCGGACTGACTGCCTTTTTCGCGGTTCAAACGGTGGCGTATGCCCAGCAGCGGCCATATATCGGCTTTGTTTATCCCGCCGGAGGCCAGTTGAACACCACTTTCCGGGTCCGGGTGGGCGGTCAACGACTCGACGACCTTTCGGGTGTGCAGATCACCGGCAAAGACGTGAGGGGCCGGGTGATCGAGTATCGTCGGCAGTTGGGAAATCAGGAAACGCGAATTCTGCGAGACCAGATGAATGAGTTGCGGAAGATTACCTCCCGCCGCCCCGCGAAACGCGCAGGCGGTAAGGCTGCCGAAAAGGGCCCGTCTGAGACAGAAGTAAAAGTTGCCAAAGAGCAACTGGCCAGAATTCAGGAGCGCCTTTCCGAATACGTACAGCGTCCCGCCTGCGGATCGATCGCCAACATTGCGATCATCGAGGTCACCGTCAGCAACACTGCCGAGCCCGGCGAGCGGGAGTTGCGGCTCAGTACGCTCTCGGGCGTATCCAATCCGATGCCGTTCCACATCGGCCGATTGCCAGAGGTGTCGCGAAAGCCCCTGGCGACCTGCGAAGTGCAGGTTCTCGGCAAAGAAGAACGTGCCCTCAATCGTCGCCCTCCGGAAGAATCTGAAACCCGCGTTTCCCTGCCGTGTACTGTCAACGGTCAGATTTCCCCGGGCGAAGTTGACCGTTTTCGATTCGTCGGGCGGAAGGGCCAGAAGTTGGCTATCTCCACGCTTGCCCGACAGTTGGTTCCGTTCATCGCGGATGCGGTACCGGGTTGGTTTCAGCCAGTGTTGACTCTCCAGGACACCACCGGCAAAGAGGTTGCCTACGAGGATGATTTTCGGTTCAAGCCGGATCCGGTGATCATCTACGAGGTGCCGGCGGATGGCGAATATGTGTTCTCGATTCGAGACGGCATTTACCGGGGGCGTGAGGATTTTGTATATCGCATTACTGCTGGTGAACTGCCCTACGTGACCAGCATTTATCCTTTGGGCGGGCGATTGGGCGAATCGGTCAAGCTTCAGCTTTACGGTGTAAACCTCGGTTCGATGCGACTCTCAACTCCGCCCGGAAGCGCCGGTAAGGGTATCCACCGGATCACCGAAACACCGGATGGACAGTTGGTGAATCCCATTCCTTTTGCCGTGGACACACTACCTGAAGCAAGCGATCTCGAGCCCAACAATGCACCGAGCACAGCTCAGGCTGTAACACTGCCGGTCATTGTCAACGGCCGTATCGATCAACCTGGTGATTGGGACATATTCCGGTTCACGGGCAAGGCGGGTGAGGCAATCGTGCTCGACGTCATGGCGCGCCGTCTGGACTCCCCCGTGGATTCTACGCTCAAACTGATAGACGCCGCCGGCAATCTGGTCGCCTCCAACGATGATCACGGGGAACCGGGCGGAGGACTCAATACCCATCATGCGGATTCCTACATCCACACCAAATTGCCGGCCGACGGTACCTATTACGTTCATTTGGGAGATACCACGCAGGCGGGGGGTGCGGAGTATGGTTACCGCTTGCGCATTGGAGCACCGCAGCCCGATTTCGAACTGCGCGTCGTGCCCTCCAGCATCAGTGTGCGCAACCGGTCCAGCGGGACCGTAAGCGTGCATGCGATCCGCTTTGACGGTTTTTCCAATCCCATCACCCTGAGCCTCCCGGGCCTGCCGCGCGGCATCGCGGCTGCCCCGGTCGTCGTTGTCGGTACGCAGGAAGTGGCAAAAGTGACGGTGAAGGCGAACTGGCAGAAAGTGAATCAACCGTTCTGCCTGGTACCTACGATCATCGGCAGTGCGTTTGTTTCTGGACGCACCCCGACACACAAACCAGCGGTACCCGCGGAGGATCGCATGCAGGCCTTCCTGTGGCGGCACCTCGTCCCGGCCGCGGATTTCAAGGTTCATATATTCAACCCATCATACAAAGCTCCCTCCGGGCGCGCGGCGAATATCAGTCCCGACACGGTGGCTCGCATCGTTGCCGAGGTAAGAAAGAAACAGGAGGCGAAGAAAGACGCTCAACCGGTTTCCAAAGGACAGACCCGGGGCCGATTGCTTGATCTGTACAGGCTTTTTAACGCGGGTCTGCTGACGGACGAATTCTACTTTCGCAAGGTCGCCGAGGCACGGGCAGCGGAAGCAGATTAAAGCGAGAGAAACTTCCCCTGCTCTGCCTGGGGACTCCCGAAGTTTGACAGTTCCGGAATTCGCGGGTGAGGTCGCTGGTGAGGTGGTGCATGGGAAAACTGGGAGCCCTGTGGAGTGCGGTGTCGCCGCTCTGCCACCGCACTCCATAACGCTGGCGCTATTCACCAACACCCCGCTTACACCGAACGCCATATGGACTGCGGTGGCAGAGCCCTGAAGGGGCGTCGACACCGCTTTCCTTGCGGTGTTCAATGACGCGATGGTGTTCGGTGGAAAACTCACGGCTCGTGCACGCCCGAACGCTGTCTTATGCGTTCCGTGCGCCCGACCGTTCTACCATCATTCGCGCCTCTGCGGGCTTCTCAGGCCGTGTGAAAAGCATCCGGCTGTCGAACACACCTGAAGTCTGAAGCCCCCGCCACTGTCAGAACTCCATTAAACAGGCATTCATCAATGTCGCCCATTCGCCATCAGATGCGCGAGGTGCAGGGCCAGTTCCATCGATTGTTCGTAGTTAAGCCGGGGATCCACCTGACTGCGGTAATCGCGGGCCAGATCCGCTTCCGTGAGGCCGCTGGCGCCGCCCAGACATTCCGTGACGTTTTCGCCGGTCAGTTCAAAATGCACGCCACCCAGATGTGCCCCGCAATCCCGCAAAATGCGAAACGATGTCTCCAGTTCGCCCAGAACGTTGCTGAAGCGGCGTGTCTTGACGCCGTCAGCCGTGGTCTCCGTGTTACCGTGCATGGGATCGCAGCACCAAAGCACCTGGCGCCCCTTGCGACGAATAGGTCCGACCAGTGCAGGCAGGCGTTGCTCCACCCGGGCCGCACCGAAACGGACAATGAACGTGAGTCGGCCCGGTTCATTCAGCGGATTGAGCATTTCCGTCAGTGCGAGCGCCTCCTCAGCCGTGGCCGTCGGGCCGAGCTTGACCGCGATGGGGTTTGCAATCCCGCGAAAGAATTCGATATGGGCACCATCGAGTGCGCGCGTTCGCTCTCCGATCCATGGGAAGTGCGTACTCAAGTCGTAGCAGCCCGTGCGTCGTGGCACGGTGCGAGTCTGCGCCTGCTCGTAGGCCAGATGGAGGCCTTCGTGGCTGGTGAAAAACTCCGTCCGCGTGATTTCCGGAATCGGCTGACCCGAAAGCGTCTCGACCAACCGGAGCGACTCGGCGATGGCATGCACCTGGCGCGAGTAATTCCCCGCACGGGGTGAGCCGGTCATGAATCCCAGGTCCCAATTCTCCGGGTGATGCAGGTCCGCAAATCCACCGTAAGTGAGGGAGCGGATGAAATTAAGCGTCAGTGCGGATCGCTCGTAGGCACGGAGCAGGCGTTGCGGATCCGGCGTGCGTTCGGCAAGATTCCGGCCGACGCCATTGATCATATCGCCGCGATAGGAGGGCAGCGTTTCCCCGTCGCACACTTCCGTGTCGGTCGAGCGCGGCTTGGCATATTGCCCGGCCATCCTTCCGACGCGGACGACCGGCCGTCGTCCGCCCTGCGCCAGCACCAGACTCATCTGCAGCAGAATCTTCAACTTGGAGGTGATGCTGTTGGATTCGCAGTCAGCAAAGCTCTCCGAGCAATCGCCGCCCTGGAGCAGAAAGCGTTCACCGCGCGTGGCTTCGGCAAGTTGAGATTTGAGTGTTTCTACCTCCCAACTGGTGACCAACGGTGGGAGCTTTGCCATTTGGCTCAACACCGAACTGAGCGCTTCGGCATCGGGATAAGCCGGTTGCTGGGTCGCTACCCGATCCCGCCAGGAGTCCGGTGACCATTCGTGGTCGTCGCGTGCCGGATCCGTAATTGAATTCGCCGTATTCATTTCGAAGTAACAAGAACGGGGTTAGTGAATCGCAATCGTCACTACCTTGTCTCCTTTTTTCGTTCGCCTTATGCCGGGTGTTCTTCTCGGGTGTGTCGGTATGCAGGTCCGCGCTACTTCGGTCGATTGAGCCCGTTACCGGGTGGCTATTAGGGCGAGAATGCCACCGCCTCGATTTCCACGAGCGAATGCCATCCGGGTCAGTTGCAATCACGCGAGGCCCATAGCGAGCCACTGGTATCCCCGCCCCGCCAGGCGCCCACAATTGGACTCCCGACGCCGCGCCGGGATGGTCTTGCTGGAAGAGTGGATGTGAATCGCCGGTGTTGGTACGATCATGCGCGGAATTCTGGCGGTCGCGGTATAGACGCACCTCAAGTCTTCGGAATATTCCGGGCGAACTATTCGAAGGGTGCGGAATCAGCGCAGGCAATTAGCGCCTTGAAAAACGTTTTCTCCTTGCGCCCACCGTTCGGCCGCGTCGGGGACCTCAAGCGCCCTGGCCAGAGCGCTGTTGAGTTCATAAACCTTCGCATCCAGGCCGGCGGATTTCAGTGCCCGGGTCAGGCCGGCTTCAACGCCTTCGGCGACTGATCTTTGCAGCCCTACTTCACCGACCCTCAGGTCCGGAATTGATGCGGCCAGTACTTCAGGGTTGGCCGTCTGCCGGGCGAGCGATATGGCCAGCAGGGGGCGGCAGTGCAACGGTCGGTTGGCAAAGGCGCAACACACATGATTCGGATCCTGCAGTGCGCAGGGAACGGGCTTCATGTCATTCGTCACGCTGGAAGCGATAATCCTGGCGTTTTCAGCAGCCACATCGTGGATTCGCTTCTGTTCGGTTTGGGATTCGCTTTTGCGGATGTGTTCGGCGATCGCGAGCACTTCCGGAGCCGTGACGCCAACGCGTCGCTGGCCGGTCGAAGGGCAGGCCACAATACGTTTGAGATCGCCTGGTTCGGTCAGCGGCAGCATGGCGCGCGTGGCACCTTCTTCCAATTCAGCCGCAAGTTGGCAGGCTGTTTGGGCGGTCCGTTTGCCCGCAAGCCGTTTGCGCGTGATGTTTTCCGCGGTTGCCGCTGCCCAATCACGTAGCGCGGGTCCGCCCAGGAATGGCGGCAGCCAGTTCAGGACGGCTATTGCCGGTCTGCCGAGCAAGGATTTTGGAATATACAGCGCAATAATTACCATCAACGCGACGAACAAAATCTGGAACACAATGGCCAGAATCAAACCGGTGGTTATGCCTAACATGATTGCAGTCTCCTCTCTCCTTCGAGCATTGACCCGTCCTGGAATGTCCGAACCGAGACGCTGATTTCAATTGGGCAATCAAACACGTCGGTTCTCCCGCTTCCTATTGGAACCCATACATTCATTGATGCACAACGCTAACTGTCTTTCCTGTGCGGCAAAGGTCATATATTGGCGGACATCAGACGTTTCTTGTCGAGAAAACCACCGGTGTAAGCTTCATCAAAAGCCAGATGATGACGCGGGAGTTCGCCAGATTTCGCAATGCCCGGGTCATTCGCCCAAGTGCCGACGCAAAAGACCGGCGAGACTGGAGGGGTCGAGGATGGTGATGGATTTGCCTTTCACAGTGACGAGCTTTTGATCCCGAAAGCGGGCGAGCGTTCGCGAAAAAGTCTCGCTCACGGTTCCCAGTTCAGCGGCGAGGACGCGCTTGGTCATCGGCAGTTCAAACGTCATCGGTTTTTTGCTGGCCGGATCCGGGCAGTGCTTGAGCAGCCAGTTGGCGAGGCGCGTCTCGACATCTTTGAGCGTCAAATCATCCAGTTGGCCTACAAGAATCCGCAGGTGCGCGCTCATCGAACCGAGAATGCGCAACGCCAGTTCAGGCTGACGGCGCAATAGTTCAATCATCCCGGTTTTCTGCACGAGCAACACCTGTGAGGGCTCGACCGCCCGGGCATCGGCCGGGTAACCGCGGTCCGTCGCCAGCGTGCCTTCGGCGAAGGATTCGCCGGCGCGGAAAACGTGGATGATCTGCTCCTTGCCAGCCGCATTGACACGGTGGACGCCTATTGCTCCCGTCTGGACGATGTAGAAGCCCACCGACGGATCGCCTTCACGGAACAGGTAGGCGCCGCGGGGCAGAGACTGAGCGACTGTGATCTCCGTGATGGCCGCGAGCTCGGCGGATGGCAGGCCAGTGAAAAGCTGGCAACTCCTCAGAGCGTTGGTGAGTCCGATTTGCCTGAACTCGTTGAATGAGGTGGTCATTCGTACCACGGGTCTAGTCTGTCCCATGCCAGAAGTAAATAATCCACATTCCGCCCGGGTTGTGCTCGACCTTGGAGGCGAACCCCCGACCGGCCAGCAGTTCGATGAGGGGCGAAGGCAGGAACGGGGCGATAACGAAAAGACCGTGATCCGGCTCGAGTGCCTCGATGCGTTCGAGAATCGTCGGCAGTGGCTCGGTGCCGCGCTCCAGCAACGGGCGTACGTCAAATCGCTTGAACTGTTTCAGCGGCGGCATGGGATTCATCTCCGGTCCGGCGATAGGGATGTCGTTTACCTGGAATTGGGCAGCCCGCGAAAAGTTCAACCAATTGAGTCCGCTTTCAGCGTAGTATCGCGGTATTTTTCGAGTTGCTCTTCGTCCAACTCAATTCCCAAACCGGGCCCTTCTGGCACTCTGGCCGCGGGTGGTCCCAGATCGAGCGATGTCTTCAGAAGATCGGCCTGGTGATACCATGGCCCAACGTAATCACCGGGGAACTGTTCCGCGCTGAAGGCCGCACAAGCGATGCCGACATGGAGCATCGCGGCCGTGCCGATGCCCAGTTCGAGATTGCTGCCCATGGTGACTGAGAGACCGGCGGCTTTGGCGATGCCGGCGATCTCCAGGGTCGGGCCGATGCCTCCATGCTTGCCCGGATAGACGCTGATGATGTCCGCGGCGTGATGATTGACAATCCGAATCGCATCGCCGGGCGTGAAAACACTTTCGTCGGCCATGATCGGGATGTTCGTCGTGCGGCGCAGATCGGCCAACGCCTGGGGATCAGCGCGCGGAATCGGTTGCTCACAAAACAGAATGTTGAATGGCTCCAATTCCGCGAGCCGGCGGCGGGCGGTGGCGATGTCCCAACCTTCATTCGCGTCAATGCCGATGGGGATATCCGGGCCGGCCAGTTCCCGAACGGCGCGAACGCGCGCGACATCATCGCCCACACCAACTTTGATCTTCAACGTCTTTACGCCCCAATCAAGAAACTTGCGCCCCAATTCAACTGCGGCGTCCGGCTCGAATCCGCCGATGACGAGTTTGATGGGAAGTTCGTCGCGCACCTTGCCGCCAAGCAGTTGGTACACCGGAACGCCCGCGGCCTTTCCCGCAATGTCCCATAGCGCCATGTCAATCGCCGCCTTGGCAAATGGGTTGCCGACGAGCACGCGATTGAGTTGACCCATCAGGGCGTTGATGTTTCGCGGATCCTGTCCGATGAGCAGGGGGGTGAAAAGGTCCCGGATAACGGCGAGACCACCGGGTCGCGTTTCCCCGGTCCACGTGGGGGACAACGTTGCCTCTCCGATTCCGGTGATTCCCTCGTCCGTGTGAATCCGAACGAGCACGTAAGGGGACACGACATGCCGTCCGTGTGAGGTTTTCATGGTCACGTCCGGTTTCAACGGCACGTGAACAGGGATGGTTTCGACTTGGGTAATCTTCATGGCTTAATTGTATTCTGGCAGAAAGCGTTTCCAGTTCTCGTGGAGGATATTGTGGATCATTTCATCAGGCACGCGCGGAAATCGGGTACCTTCGACGATGGCGTTGATTTTTTCCTGCCCGGCCACGACTTGTTCAGGCGTGGCGCTGGGAAAGTCACTGCCAAAGATGAGCTTGT
>CALBIE010000619.1 GCA_937893495.1 uncultured Verrucomicrobiales bacterium
CATCTGCGAAATGGTTCGGCGTCTTCCTTTTGTTTGTGATTCTTGCCCTGCTTACGTAATATGGCACGCTTCCTGCCTTCAAGAACCGTGCCAACCTTCAAAAAAGAGTGCAAATAAACATTCTTTTTCCTCTTGAATAACTCAAGCGCTTGGGTTATTGTATTGGCGTATGAGAAACAAAACTGAATCAGCAATCCCTGGTGAATTGACGGAAGCTCTGCGTAATCACCCTGGTAAGTACACCAAATGCGATGCGATATATTATTGTGTTCAGGCCGGCCCGCGCCATTGGGTGGGTGTCTTTGGGGATGGGGCAAACGGTCATTATGAATGGTTCTCTTTTCGTGATGGCGAACTTGAATTGTCTGATCAAGGTTGGGGCGATGCCGAGCGTGCGCTGTTGACGGTTCTCGTTAAGGCGTTGATATAGGCCAGTAACCTGAGACAAAGTAAAAACATGAAAAATCTAACAGTCGTCGAAATCGAAGGGCCAATCTGCCCGGTTTACGCTTCGGAGAAAACACGTCTGCGGTTCGCCGCGTGGGCGACGTGGAACGGGTATGGACGCCGGCCTGGCTATCCAGCAGCAGCACTGAAAAAAGACAAACTCGCAGCCAAGGCCGCGAAGTGAATCCGGCCATCTCAATCAGAACATCATGAAAAAACCAAAACCCTGCATCCTCCAAGCCCGCGTTACCGGACCCGTCGCCACCCTGCTGCTGGAATGGTCCGACACCTCCGGCCTCTCCATCAACTGCATTGTCACCCAGGTCGCACTGGCCGGCCTGCAATCGATGGTGGATCCAAACGCCGGCAGCAACCTCAAATCCTATCTCGACCGCGCCTGCAATCACCAATCGATCATGAACAAGACCGACGCGAGATTGCGCGAGTCGCTTAAGGCCCTGAACGCGCGCATG
This sequence comes from uncultured Verrucomicrobiales bacterium, assembly GCA_937893495.1. Taxonomy (GTDB): domain Bacteria; phylum Verrucomicrobiota; class Verrucomicrobiia; order Limisphaerales; family JAYPXF01; genus CALBIE01. Next base: position 921 of record CALBIE010000619.1, read on the forward strand.
AAAAATCCAGCAGCACAATCTCTCGGGAAGCTCGGAGGCCGCTCGAAGTCTGACGCGAAATCAGCTGCAGCTAGATTGAACGGAAAAAGGGGCGGTCGTCCGAAAGGCTCCAAAATTGCGCCAGCATCAGGGCCTATCCGGGCCAAGGATTAAAGAGGTCGGGCGCGCACGTCGCTAGCTCTAGTTCGAGAGCGTTCGGGAATCCGGCACCTGGCATTTGTCAACGCCCCTTGAATATTCACCTCTCAAAAGCATTCCCCTGTAGCCCGGTTTTTTCTTCCCATGTATTATAATTGTCGGGCGCAGCGCACGGACCTGGTTCCCGCCGGCATTCGCCAAACTACTTGTTTTGCAGTCTCTCGCAAAAAACAAGAATCGTGCCAAAAGTGGTGCCATGTAATATTGTGTTTCGCACTTTTTCCTTTTCTGACGTTGGCAAGTTTGTTTAGTTTTGGTGCATGGTATTACCAGCACCGCACAAGATGGGTTCGATTTTGGCATTGGCGTTGGGCAAGGTGGAGAACAAGCGATTGCCAACAGGCTATCTCGACCAGATGGCCGAAGATATTTTGAAACAGTATCAAGCGGGGAATTCAACGAATCGAATTGCCGCTGCCATTCGAGAAGCATCTGGTCGGACTTGCTCACCAAAGGCGATTGCCGACTGTCTGAGGCGGAATTTCCCTGGCATCGATGACCGGGTTCTTTACAATGGGAGGATGAATGTCCTCGATTGAACCAGAACTCGTTGAATTCATTGTCGATTCGAACGTGGTTGATTTAACCAGGGGCGAAAAATGCGACATGGTTCGCGTGCGGTTCCAATTCGGTCCAGAGCGGTTCGAGCGCAGCTTTGCGTGCATTTCGATGGAAGCTCGTCACTTCAACAATCCGGCTTACGTCGTTCGGAAAACCTTCATCGAAAGAGGGTGGCACCTGGTATGACATTAGAATTTGATAACGGGCGGCTTGGTAGCGTTTTTGAACGGTCGCGCGGCCGTGCGCTACCCCGCTCGTTATCATCAAAGAAAGGAAACAATGAACGCAAATATGCTCGTAATGGATGATTCAATTGAATCGTGGAAAGACAAGAAAACCGGAGAACGGAGGGAAGCTCGTCGGCTGACGTTGTTTGATCGCGACAAGCAACATGGCGAAAGCTGCAAGACGCTGTTCCGTTACAATATGAGCGGCGACGAACTCAACATCCCTGCCACTGCTCTGACTGACAAAACCGTGCTGGTGGCCATTCGAGAGATTCGACCAGGCTTTTCTGGTGGAATGGACCTGAACGGCAAGCTCGTTTTGAACGGCGACGGCAAAGCAAAGTGATTCCATCGAACCGCTTCGCTGAGGCGGTTCTTTTGGGTTCATTATGACACCAGACAGTCATCCCGAAGTAGAGTTAATCGGACGCTTCCCCGAGTGGGAATTCTTCATCACTTTGACGTTTAAAGGGGCTAATCCTCCGCGTCCGGTTGTTGGAAGAAAAAAGGCGTTCGCTTACTTGCATCAGGTGGCGAAATTGGCGGGTGTGCCCTTTGGGCGTTTGATATGGGTGCTCCGCGAAGAACGCGGTGAGAGCACTCGACGCCTTCATTACCATCTGTTAATCGGACGAACGCTACTTCCCTTGAAATCTCAAAGCTGCTTTTCTCTGATGCATCGTTGGGACAGGAAGTTGAGAAATGGATTCTCACGGGTGTCTGTCTTCAACCGGTCGCTTGGTGCGGCTGGGTGTGGATACGTCTGCAAGCTCCTATCTGGTGAGGCAACGCTAGAAGCTAGTCACTACGAAATGCGCAAGTTCGGTTTTACGGAACGACCGCCCGAATTGTCTAAATCCCTTTTGTCGTGGCTGCTGCTGCAAAAGGAACTGACAAAAGTCGATCAAACTACCCTGTCGCGAATGCTTAGGCGGTTGCGCATTCGCTCTAAAAAGCAGGGGGGACCAGACAAAGGCAAGACCGGCGAGGATGAACGGAAGAAATGAGAGAACGTTTCAAGAGACCTGTTAACTGAAAGCAGGCTGTCGGGCAGTGTTCCTGCCTTATTACCGTTCTAGCTGGGGTTAGATTACAACGGCCGGTGAAGTCACCTGGTGAAACTGGTTTCCGCTCTGAGAGGGATTCCGGTGATGTTGGCCGCAATCGCTCTTGCGTTTTGAAATTGACCACGATTTGCGTCGCGGTCGTCGGCACTGTGGCCCTTCAGGGCCACCGTGCCGATGGCCCCGCGGATTGCTTGAAGGAATTTTTATGTACATGAACGATAGAAAACTATGGAAACTGCACCTGCGGCGATGGTGGAAACTCTCGATGATTTCATTGCTGCGAATATCACTTACGGGCTTCTTGTTTCTCCTGCTGACGCGGCTTCTCTTTGCGGTGTTCGGCGAGCCTCTGTTTATGACCGGATTAACAATGGGCGTCTGCGTTGGGTTAGCTGTTTTGGTAAGCCACTTCTCGCGGTTGACGACCTGGGAAAGGCGTTTCCTGAGCGAGTAGGGTACAATCTGGCCACGTACAGACTGAGCGTTATGAAAGCAGGGAAAAACTGAACAATGGACAGCGATGAAAAGATCCATTCTGGTTATTGGGGCGATGCTCGCAACATCGCCGTTATTCGCTGCCACAAATGCGGTTGGACTGATCAACGACGCCAAAGCGGATTTCGACACTGCTCTGCCGATAGCGTTTGCGGTCGTCGGCGTCTTCGTGTCGGTGCGCTTGGTGATGCGGCTTTGGAACTACATCACCACGAAGGGTTAAAAGGCTCGATGGTCAACAAGCCGACGCTGTGAGAAATCCGGCGTCGGTTTTTTAATTCATGAAACGAAATGGAACAAATTTTCTTCGGCGTGTTGGGCTTATTGTCGGTTGCTGTTGTGTGCTATCCCTTCCGTTCTGCACTGCGACGTTGAAAGCGGCTACCTGGCAGAATTCAACTCCTACCTATCAATATTGGCTGACGAATTACTTTCCGTTGGGCGTCAATGACCCTGCGGAAAACGGAGGGTTTCCGGTCTGGTTGACGGATGCGTTTGCATATTCTCCGTTATGGCAGGAGTATCAGAATTCGTTCGATTATTTCTGGGGCGCGAATGAGCAGGTCGTGGTGATTCCTCACCCTGAAATGTCGGAGGCGTTCCAGAGCATTGTGCGGGTCGTGGTGGGGCAAACGGCCATCGACAATCAGTATTACAAAGCTGATCTAACGAACTCCTACGCGATGACAAACTACTGGCAAAAGCTTTTCGATTTGACGGGCACGAATGAAATGCTTCTCCAGTCCATCGGGACGAACACGGCCGACGCTGCGGCTTACCTGCTAACCATGTTGGAAGACAACGAGAATTGGGCGGACGAACAGCGGGAATTCTGGATTGCGGCAAATTCGAATTCGGCTCTGATAGTCCAGAACACGGGCTCTGCGCAAAGCAATCTCTTCGGGATTCGGACAAACATTGCTGAGGGCATGATTCAAACGGTCTCGGCATTGCAACCGGTGACAAATCTCGTTTCCATACGTTCCGATTTGTCGTCGTATCTTCCGTATCTGACGAATCAATCTTCTCTCACCAATCTCGAATTTTTGGCGCGGTTGACGAATCAGTCATCACTGACGAATCTTACATTTTTGACGAATCAAACGACGCTGACGAATTTAGGGGGCTTAACGAATTTGGTCGGGCTGACCAATCTTGGAATCGTGGCAACAAACCTCCTCGACGTGTCGGCGCAACTGCAACAACTCCTTTCGTCTAATACGTCGGTCACGATTACAAACGCCGTCGCAATAACGAACAGCTTCACCAACAACGTGATAGGCGCGGACGTGCTGACGAACGACATAGCGCAAAGTCGGTCGTTCTTGGAAACGATAAAAGATCTACTGTCTGGAAACACGGGAACGCCGTCGACGAACGGTTCCAGCTACACCTCGGAGACGAATAAAGCGGCGTCGACTGCAGAGGACTTCATTGTGATTGGCGATACGATGTTGACGGGGGTAGCGGCTGCTGTGACTGATCCAACTCCTGCCGGAAATCCGTCGCTTCTGAAATTGACGATGGCGGGTCATGACCTGACTTTTGACCCCGCGACGCATGGGTTTATGGCGGGATGGTTGTCGTGGGTTCGCGGAACGTTAGCGTGGCTGATTCTGATTGTCGCGTTGATGTCGATTACGAAGGACACTACTCAATACATGTCGGAAGGGGCGGCGGCTAATCAAATTAAAGTGCCGAGCGTTACAATTTTCGGCAATCAGTTGGGTGTGCTGCTTATACCTCTTTATGTCGGGTTGGCGATAGCGGCGTTTGCGGCGATGGTGTTCATCGGAATAGATGCTTTGACGGGGGGTTGGTGCACAGAAATCGACATTGGTGCGGTGGGCGTGGTCCGGAATCCTTTTGCCGGAATTGCTGCAATCAGTCCGGAGGGGTCCGCGGTGTTGGGGCTCGCGAATACGATTTTGCCGCTCAATTTTCTGGTGTGCGCCTTGGTCGCGCTGCTGGTCGGGAAGTATCTTTTCATCGGCGCGTTCCTCCTTTACCTGGCTTTCAAGATGACCCTGCCGACAGTAGGTTGATATGGCACATCGAATCGAAATATTGAATTTGACGAGTAGCGCCCGTCCGTGGTCGTTTGGCGCGAAGTCGGGGCATGTCGTGCCGGGTGATTCAAGTCTGATTCTGCCGACGAATGGAACGTTCGTTGTTACGCTCGGTGGTTCTTTGGAAACGAATTCTACGCCGGTAACAAATTTCGTCGAAAAAGGGTACTGGTATTTCACGGATTACGATGGGATTGACTCTCAGGTCAAATGCTACAATGCGCAAGGGCAGCTACTCGCCACTTACAATCACCTCGCAACGTATGTTGAAAATTTTCCTCTTCCGACTGTTGCCGGGGCTTACATCGTGACGAGTTCTCCGGGATTGCCTGACGCCACAAACAACTATATTCAGCTGTACTTAGATTACTCGGGGCAGACGTTGAACGATTTGGGTTGGGATGCGATGTTGGGGCGGCAAGGCTACGGCCAGACATATGCGGGTTGGGACTGGCAGGCCGGGGCGTATTACGGGTATTCGCTCGGACAAATGGCCGGAAGTTTTACAACGAATGAACAGGTGTCTTTCGTGCCGGGCACCAATTACGAATTGACCATTACCGGGTCGGCTACTGTCCAGATCGACAACAGCGGGATTGTGCAGGTGGAGAATGGGGTTTTGACTGAATCGAATTTGCTGGCCTACGGTGCGGGCGTGTCGTTGGGGATAGCGTTTTTGGGCTGGGTGTTGGTTGTGGCAATCGTTCGTCGATTCACGTCGTACGATTTTACCGGGGGCGACTGATGTCTTTCTATTTTCTCGAAGGCAAAAAGGGCGGCGGCAAGACGTTGTGGGCTGTCCGTGATTTGTGTCGGGAGTTGCAGCAGACCGACCGCGTTATTATCACCAATCTGCCGATTTTGCTGCCTGAACTTCAAGAGTACATGGAAGACAAGTACCGGTGGCAAGGAAGTGTTTGGGATCGGGTCGAATTTCGAAAGCGGGATGAGATGCGCACCTGGTATCTCCATCGCCCAAAGGGTTACGTCGCGGAATTCGCTGAGGCTTGGGAGTGGCAACAGGAGGGCAAAGACCGGGGCGTCAACTATGAACGGTGCGTGCATCCTGAGACCGGCGACGTGTTAAGTTCCGATGCTCTCCCTTCGGTGTACTACATGTATGATGAGGTCGCTCTGGATTACGATGTATCGAGTTTTAATCAACTCCCCGAAGGATTCGTCTTCTACGCGCGGCAGGAGCGGAAGGTAGGCGGCGTCGGCGATGATACGCTTTTCATCTCGCAACATCGTGAGGACGTCGTCAAAAAGCTGCGGCGCTACGTCAACGAATGGTTCTACGTGCGCAACTTGGGGAAGGAGGAGCATTTGGGTTACCGGATGCCCGACTATTTCGTGATGATGCGTTACCTCACGGAACCGAAGACGGGTCAACGTTCCCATACCGATACCGAAAAGTTCAAGCTCGACATTCGGGGCTTGTGTCGCTGCTACCGTACGAAAGCGGGCGTTGGTCACGTTGGAAACTTCGGCGGCGGCGGCGAATTGGATCGGCGTAAAGGTTCTCCGGTTTGGATGTTTCCCGTTAAAATTGCCGCCGTGGTGGCTTTGTTGGCGGGTCTTGGGTTGGCTGGTATGCGTTGGGCGTCTGATAGCGCCATGGAAAGGCTGGGGCTTAAGGAGGTGGTCGCTACGGCCGTAGCTGAGGTCCGGACCACGGCAACGATTTCACAAGCGAAAGTTGAGCAACATACAGCGGCGGTTGCGGCTGCCTTGGGGATGATGGCGCAAAAGGAAAGGGCGACGACGGTGCCGCCTCCGCGTCGTCCGGTTGGAACACCAGGGCCGACGCCAGAAGGCTTTGCACAATTCGCTTCGCAACGCCTGGCATTCAATCGCGGAATGGAAGAAGAACAGGACAAATGGATAGTCGGTTACGTCGGCTTGGGCGAAAAGGCTGGAATCATCCTAACCGATGGCTTAATGGGTGAGACTTTGTTCTGGCCAGAAAATCGGCGCATTGAGCGATTGGACAAGGATTTCGCAATCGTAGATGGCAAGCTCTATCGGTGGAACTCGCGAGGTGCGCCGGTCTGGAATCCGTTATCGGTTGGATCTGCGGCAAAAGAAGTGGCGCGGCAAAAGTCGCGGCCGCAATCGTCGGGGCCAGCGCCAGGCGCGAAAGACTGGGGCTCAACCATGTTCAGAGGTCACAATGCTACGCTCATTGATCACGCTGATTCTCGGGG